>CAIOHY010000352.1 GCA_903858205.1 uncultured Cellvibrio sp. | reverse complement strand
TGTCCTTAGCATGATTGAGGACAAACACGGCTTTGCATGTACCTCGGCGATTCTAAATAGAAGACAATATCTTAGGCCACGGTGATCTTTTTACATTATGGCAGTACCGCACGCCAACAAAGAACTGAGTACCGGATTATCACTTTTCACAGATAGTGCTGCTCGAATTGGAACCAGACAGAATTTCAGGGCCACCGAAATTATCTGGTGAATATGTAACGGACAAGTCTGGAGGATCGACAGAGAAAAGGGCGTCACCTGCTCTGCGGCTTTCAGGAGAGGAAATACGTACTCGCAGAGCATCAAATTCGTTAGTAATATCAGGCATAATTTCCACGCTCAAAGATACATATGAAGTTACGTAGGGATGATAGCTCAGTGCTCAACTCATCATATAGATCATTTCATTCTCATAAGTGACTTAGTTGAATCCTAATATATCTATACTCATCGTTACAAGATGCGACTTACAGATATTAATTTGTACAGCAGGCATTTTTTAATTGCTTTACTCCACACCACATTAATTAGTTAACCCATAAAAACCTGTATCAATTTTTTACAAAATTGAAGGAGATTTAATTGATAAATTTCATTAATAAATGGTTAAAGAGAGATAGAAAAATTATCGGGATGCAGTTCAATTATTCAACCCTTGATCTTCCTGGCTATGAGCAACCGTCTATTGAAGACTTAAAACTAGAAGTTGTTTTATTCGAAAAAAGAGTAAAGGATTATGCAAACCATGAAGGAATTTCTTTAAAAAAAACAACCGGCGATAAGAAAAGCTTATTTGAGTTAATAAATGAATTAAAAAATATAAACCCTTTGCGAGATTTTGATACCGAAAACCACAAATGGTTTAGCCATATTGAGGAATTACATGAACTCAGAAATTTTAGAAATAAGATAATCCATATTGATTATACGAGTTTGCCTGATGCTGCAGAACTGTATGACAGATACTCGGCAGCGAATCAGCTTTTGCTGCCATTTCGACTGAATGGCGGTTGCACTAAAGCAAGCTTCAAACCTATCAAATGGCATGGAGAAACTTTAGAAATAATGATTAACGAGCACAAATATAACCTCGATTACTCTGATATCGAAAATCTATCTGTTCAACTTCATCCGGCGAGCAGAGGGGCAGTTTACTGCAAGCACGGTAAACAAGTAGTAGTAAAAACAGTTGATTATGAACATGAACAGCTGTGCGTCTTTATTGAAAACTGTCCTAGCTTTCAATTAACAGAAGATGAAGCAGCAATTCTCGACGACCTTCTGCTCTCGCTTGTAACTGAAAAAGAATACCGCTAGCGGACGACACATAAGTTGTACACAGCGCTTTATACAAATCAGTAGGTTAGGAAAACTGGCGACACGCATTGTCCAATGCCTGCGACGCAACTGGTGACCAAACCCCACTGAAACGACACAACAATTGGCCAAAAACGTGTTCCAGTGCTCTACCACCTGTCGATAAACTGGCATCAGAAGTCTTAAACCAAATCCAGCAAGGTACTATTAGCCAACCTCGCCGAGTATGGTACACTCACATCAGTAGTCCATTTGGGTATTCAGTCCTACACAGAAATAAATGGTCGCCCGTCTGGTTTGGAGCATAGTCCCGCAGGCGGTCCCGGCCAGTCTATTGAAGGGGGCGACACTAGTCGGCCTTTTTCATTTTACAGGGCAGCTGTAACGGGTTCTTCAGTATGCGCCCTTGTCCTTCGCCCCCTAAAGCGAATAGCCCTCGCTACTCCCCTTCCAATCTCTGCCGGATTCAGCAATATCCCTGAGCAAAACCACAAGGTCCTCCCTACCAGAGTCCTCACTTATACCTAATAAAATTACGATCGATGGAATATGAACAATTATTCATGGCCTATCTAACTTCGCCCGCTGATGGAGCGTAAGGTCGATGTTTGGTTAATTTCAGGAATCCAATAATCTTCACCTCCAATTCGTATAGTGTATGAACCATCTTCGTTTTCCACGACAGCTTCATGAGATATCTTAGCGGCCGTGGATTTTGGCACTCCGTGGAAATATTCTAGGGATATTTTTATCCATTTCTTCAATGCATCTTCATCTTTTCGCCCACTCATTATCAAATTTACGATTGATTTTTCTAGTAATTTGCGTCGATGTGCTTTGTGTTTTTTACTGTCTACCCTCAACTCCAGATTCAATGCGTTTTCCTTGATCAAGAAATTTATAAAGCCCGTTATCGCCGCTTCCTGTCCGGGACGCTCAACAAGGAAGGTGTCAAGTTGCATTTGTGTAGGAAATTCGAGTCCCGATTCGTAAGCCATTTTTTGCAACGTAGCGGCCGGCCTTAACGCGAGTCGTATTGATCGAAGACTTGTTTTTCCGATCTGTTTTTTTTCAATGAGATAATCCCGATATCTATTAAGGGGAACGCGAGCAAGTGATTGTTGGGGAACGCTGTCTAAATATCTTCCGATGAGGCGCTCATCTAAATGTATTTGTTTTGCTTCGTCATTCAATAAGAGTAATTTCTGGCTACTCATCCACTCCAAAGCTGGCTTCAATTTTTTTAAATTTTCCTGTCCGAACGACTCTAACAAAAACTCATAAGACGGTATTTTATTCCACTTTTTTTCTACCTCTTGAAAAAAAGGCACGTATTTATTTATCGTCAAGGCGGCTTTATGCGCCCCAATGCGCTGCAGCAACCACGTTCCAAAAAGTTCAAAATTTCGTTCCATTACGATATTACTAAACGCTGACTTGTTTAATACAATTCGATTCTTCAACGTTTTTTCCCAATAACACCTTTCACATTGCGTGCCTCTACCTGCAGGGACGGCAATTCCGCAGGATCCACAAAGAGTGTCTTCATGAGTCGCACACTTTTTACAAATTTCCAACTCATTCTGAGTCGCAACTAAAAGCCGATGCCTGCCGCATCGCCCACACGACCTGTAATCACTTCGCGCGCAGCGCTCGCACAACTGAACTTTGATGCCAAGTCGGCTGACTTCACTAAGGCGAATTGATGGTCGTTGGCAGATGCCGCAAGGGCGTGGTGTCCTGAAATAAACAGAACAGCTGTTACAAACAGGCCCATAGGCGGTCATCTTTCCAATAACCAAATTGAATCGACCACAACGAACACATGGTTTAGCCTTTTCACAATTGTCACAGATGGCAGCGTCATTATTTTTAGGCAGACGAAATGGCAAGGTACACTGGGCACAAGGTTTCTTAATAAAAACCCTTTCATAGCATGCCGCGCAATAACGAATGCCATTAAATACCCGTTTTATCTTTGCAACTGCGCGACCACATTCGTCACACGTTTTCTTTACGTCGTTATCGCTCAATATTTGTCTCTCATAGTTTTCTAAAGAGTCTCGCCATCATCGCTTTAACGGTCGATCGTGACCGGGGCATTAGTTTGGTACTGA
Organism: uncultured Cellvibrio sp.; assembly: GCA_903858205.1. GTDB lineage: Bacteria > Pseudomonadota > Gammaproteobacteria > Pseudomonadales > Cellvibrionaceae > Cellvibrio. The sequence continues at coordinate 14,128 of CAIOHY010000352.1, read as the reverse complement.
CAGTTCTTTCACGTCCATGATGGCGTACCTCAGGCAAATCGCAGATTAAATGGCTAATAATCCCAGGCACTACTGTATTACGCCCGCACAGGGTGGATTTGTTTAACCGAGTTAGCTTTGCTGATTCATAAAAATGGCTGACATGGCACGCTATCAGCTTATTCGCCGCATCCATATAACGCATGCGATCCACGACCGAAAGTAATTCAAAGGGTAAACCTGTGCTTGATTTGAAAAGATCGCCTCCTGAAATATCAAAGCTCTCTAAAAAATTCACGAGTTTGGTGCTCTTGCTTCGCGAAGTAATTTGAAAGATTTCTATGAAATAGCTAAGCAAGTGAAACCAATCAACGGCAGCCATTAACTGACCTGAGTAATTTCCCTGCTTTTTGCAAACAGTCGCGTCAGCTGATAACTGAAGCGTTAATGCTCCGGACGGGGCCTCGGATACATTCACAGTCCTCAAATCAAAACCGCAATTCGCGCACTCATATAAATGAGGATTAGAGATTGTGAGCATGTGAAAAATGATAGGGGCACCACATTTATAGCAGGAGTCCTTGAGAACAACTTTGTGCTGTGCACAGATCGTGTGCCAAGCAAACCGCCAATTCATTCGGTAGTAGGGAACACGATCGCAAGCTAGGCATAGAGGACAATATTGAACCCCTCCATGACGATGTCGATTGCGAGACCCCAAAGCCAGCAACCACGGCCAAGTGGAGTCATCCAAGTTTTGCGGAGTAATTTGTGTGAGTATGGCTCGCAGACTCGTCGAGCTAAACGAATGCTCACTAATCCCTGCTACCCGCGAAATCTTAATCAAACGATTGTCGGGAACGCCCCGATCAAAATCGGTACACCAAAGTCTCCACTTGGGCCAAATGGAGCCTGTTAGCACCAACGGATCACACCCATGTAATAGGGCCGCCCGTACCAACCACGATGAGAATAATTCATCCGGAAGTAACGGAACTGGAATCGGCCATGTGGGTGCTACAGGGACTGCTCCCTGATGCCACGTGTGGGACGTAACCATGATTTACTCTCGATAAGTGATTTATCGATTACTTCTTTACCCGTGTCGATTGCCTCGCGCGCGCATTCAATTAGGAGCCGATGAACGTTACCAAGGTTACCTTCAGAAATCGTATGAATCAGACGACATAGTTCAGGTTTATGGAGCTCCGAAGGTTTTTTAAGTGGCAATATTGTTTCAAAACTTGCTAGTAACTGTTGGAAGTTTTGATCCAGATCCCACAATGGAACCTTCACTACGTCAAATCGACTAGCATGCTGGGGATCGTGATGTAAGACTCTCACCGCATCACGCGTACCGAAACCTACGATGGGGATTTTTAGCTCATTACATAAATACTTAATGACGTTCATCACTTCTCGCTGCTTCAGAGCTGTGCCCGTAAGCATCGAATGCATTTCGTCAAAAGCAATCATTCGAACTTTACATGCTCGGCACAAATGTAAGACTTGAGCTCTAAGTGCAATAGGCGTATCTCGTTCGTTATAAGGAGTGAAAAATCTTTGGAGAATGGCGCAGTAAAAACTTTTTTCATCGGCATAAGGTGGCGATTGACAGACTAAAAGAGGCTTGACCGGTTCGGAATTCTCATCCACATACGCCTGCCCACACAGCTCTTCAAAACGTTCAAGGATTGTCGTTTTTCCATTATTAGGATCGCCCACGATCAGCAGGTTCGGCATCCTGGATCGCTGAGGTTTATGCATCAAACCTTGGAGCGTGTCTAAGATTTTCTGCGCAGTGGGATATCCCACCCAACGGGGAAAATCCATAAATTCAATTCTCTCCGCAGAACTTAATGCCATCACATGCCGGAATTCAGGGTGTATGTGCTCGTATAAACCCTTCATGCAATGTCTCCAAAGCTTTTAATCGGACCGTCGGATAGCTCAATTTCTAAAGACGTTGTAGGTAGGGGACTAACATTTGGAGCTGCCGGTAAGGGGTTAGCTGGGGAAATGTTCTTTTCATGCTCAGTACGACGTTGTGAGGCACGTCGAGCCTTTTTTGATTTTTCTTTTGATTTATCCACGTGCTCACGCAACTCAGTAATTGCGTGTAAAACCTGATGCTCGTCGAAACTTTCAATTCCCTGGAGTTTCAATTTTTCCCGTACCTGCTGATACTCCCAAATGCTCATTGGGGGCAAAGACTGTTCAGATGTCGGCACCCTAAAATATTGCTTCAACACCGGGTCAAAAAACCAAATGGACGTGATGTCGCGCGGGTCCCTTCTAAAAACGAACAATCTTTTCTCTCCGCTTTCTTCGTCGAGAGCGCCAATCCACGGCCGCAACGCCTCCGAATAGTAGGACAGTTTATCTATGGTTACGCCGTCTTGTTGCACCGTCCGATGAAAGCAAGGCAAGAAGTCTAACAAGATACTTAGGCGGTCAACAGGTCTAGGGGGAACACCTGTACCGGGTAAATCTCCGCTACCAAAAATACCTAACTCCCATTGACGAAACGGAGTCATGCCCAAGCTTGAGTGTTTTCGCCTGTGATAAACCTTAGTAATTAATTTTACTAACCATTCCTCGAATTCTGATTTAGTTATCACCGCATTTTTTTCAGAGTCATAGCCTTCTCGCTTTGCTACTGAAGAAAACGTTGTACCTGGCAAATCGTGGATCTCAAATAACAAAGTTCCTAGCATACGCTCGATGTGTCCGCCGTAACGCGGCTGCTTTACTGGGCGGTATTCCAAATGTATACCGTAAAGACTGCAGGATTGTTGAAAATTGTTGGAGCGAAATTCAGCGCCATTATCTACATGTATTGTTCGCATCACACCCCATACTGGCCAGTCAGCGTCCACATTGTGCAATGTCATCCACTCTTCCTTAGGTAACATAGAGTGAGCAACGCACATCGCAACAGATGTCTCAGATGGTGGATCAAAAGACAGGTAGTAGCCAGTTACCATCCTACTGTATACGTCCATTGCTAACGTTAACCACGGCCTCCCAATAGGCTTTCTGTGGGTGTCATCGACCAAAATTATATCTACGGGCGTGTGGTCTATTTGAACAACCGATAAAGGATAATTTGCATTGGGAAACTGGCCAGGCGCTGGAGAAAATTTATTATTCGCTTTCTCTTTGAATCCACGCCCTTTAAGTTTTTCTCGCTCCGACACTTTCGCAATTCGCGATCTTATAGTGGAAGCGCTTGGCTTTTCGATGCCCTTTAACAGGCAAATCCTATGAACTTCAGTGACCACCTTTTCAACTCTTGGTCTTTGTGAGGTTAAATAATATGTCCTGATAACCTCGTTGATTACGCTCTCCGCTTCGGAGGAGATTCTGCCATTACCTGACTTCCAGCCGCGTTTTTGCGGAATGAGTGAGGAGATCAATCTGTAGGCCTTATAACGCTCCATCCATCGATACAAGGTAGCCGTGTCAACACCCGATTCGTACGCTCGTAACTCCACATCCCCCCGGCCGAGGTCACTACGATCTAACAGTGGGCTTATCGCAGCGAAGCGTTTTTCGGCAATACGCCAGTCTTCATCTGCAATGTCCTCTAAATCAAAGTTAGAAGAATGGACCGCAGCCAGGTCACCCGATACTACCCGAAGTTCACCTACTCTAAGTGCTGAGCTACGTCCTGATTCAACCGCAACCCCTATGACAGTTTCGAAATCCAGGACTTGGGCAATTCGATAGACTACACCCTCTCTTTCTACCAATGCATCCACATTGACATCAACACGCTCTCGGATGGGATCAAATACAGACTCGCCCATTTCACTGATCTGATTTAAATTCATTGAGGCACCCAAAGTTCTGTACGTTCGTTAAGTGGGAGGTTGATGTCACAATCTATTTGACGGGTAGCGAGCAAATGCCAAACATGAGCAATACCAGCCGCCCTATACTCACCCATAAAATGCCTAGCGAGGAGGAAGTGAACCGGGGCGCTTCCCATTGCAGCTAGGTTTGCAAGTATCCATTGCGTTTCTTCAGGATCAAACTGCATGCGCTTATACGGATCTAAAAATCGAATATTCTCAAGGGCCTTACCCCTGATCCGCGACTCGTCGTAAATATGAAATTCCCAACCTTGACTGCGAGCTATGCGTAATGCCGCCTTCCACTTTGTTGACCATGCCCTCCAGTTTTTCCTCCACTCTTCCGAAGGTTTCACTTCTACTAAGATCGGTCTTGAATAATCTAACAAGGCACTTTCAATCTGCCGGTATGACACGAAGAAATCGGGGGTATATACATACTTTCCGCCTTCCAGTTCAAATGGCACTTCAATCGGCTGTGGCACCACACTGAGGACACCCAACGAGAACTCCATTTTGATGAGGAAGTCTCGCTCTAATGTAGATTCATAAGGAATGGACAGCTCTCCTCGAAAGGAGTAAATCCCAGAGACACTCCGTCGGGTAGGCTTAATTTTCCGCATTTGACGGGGATAAATCGGGTCGCAGCTATTTGCACTCATTTCACCCTCAGTCGCAGCTAATTGCTACTTTTCATGTCGCATTAAATGTTAAAAAATTGCCTGAAACCCGCATTATATGCTGATTATAGTCGCATTAATTGATGAAAGTCACAGCGGAAGCAATCCCAAACCCGGTGAGATTTCGCTCTCGCACGCGGGGGTATTGTTCCTTGATGAACTGCCTGAGTTCCCACGCAAGGTGCTAGAAGTGCTGCGCGAACCACTGGAAAGTGGCGAAGTACGAATTTCACGCGCGCGCAATCAGGCGTGCTTCCCTGCGCGTTTTCAGTTGGTTGCGGCGATGAACCCCTGCCCCTGTGGCTATCACGGTAGCGACGCCAATCGCTGTCGCTGTACACCCGATCAAGTCAAACGCTATAGGGACAAGATCTCAGGCCCATTGCTTGATCGCATCGACATGCATGTACCGGTGCGAGGCTTGCGGCAGGGCGAGCTACAAAATAAAACGCAAGGTGACAACAGCGCGACAATCCGGGCGCGTGTAGAACAGGCGCGGGCAAGGCAGATGGCGCGCCAGGGAAAAGCCAATCACCAACTGACGGCGCCCGAGCTGGAACAGTATTGCGAGTTGGCGGAGGGTGACAAGGCACTTCTGGAGCAGGCCATTAACAAACTAGGGTTATCAACACGTGCTTACCATCGTGTACTTAAACTGGCTCGCACCCTCGCCGATATGGCCGCGCGCGACAATGTAAACACCGTTGATATCAGCGAGGCACTGAGTTATCGCACACTCGATCGCCAAAGCGGTAGTCAATAATTAATTCAGCATGAGCTGTTGGTGATCTGCCGACATCTGCAGCCAGTCAATAATTTCAGCGTAGGATTTGGGTGCAGAAAAATAATCGCCCTGCATTAAGTCGCACCCCATTTCCTCAAGCCATTGTTTTTGCTCTTTGGTTTCCACTCCTTCCGCCACCACTAATTTCCCAAGGTTATGCGCCAGCGTAATCATGGCTGACACCAACCGCTTATCGGTGTGGCTGCGATGCAATTCCTGCAGAAACCCGAGGTCGATTTTTACGGTACTAATGGGCAAACGCTGCAAATGCAGCAAGGATGAATTGCCCGCACCAAAACTGGCGAGTAAAAAATTAATGCCAAAAAATGACAGGGGCCGCATACATAAAGAAACCAGCTCAATATTGTCAGCGAAAACCGTTTCCGAAACTTCGAATTCGATATCGCCAGGCTGAATATCGTTATCCGCAAAAATGCGTGCAATTTCATGCACTAGATTGTCATCCTTAAATTGGCGCATGGATAAGCTAATCGCCACCATCAAGGGGCCGCCCCAAAACTCTTGTAACAATTTTAAATCGCTACAGGCTTGGCGTATAACCCAATAACCCAGTGCATGGATAATGCCGGTCTCTTCGGCAGTGGCTATAAAATCGCTGGCATTTAAAATCCCTACGCCGGGTTTATCCCAGCGCAACTTCGCTTCAAGTGCAATCACCTTGCCCGTCATCACATCCACACGTGGTGTGTAGTGTAAGAAAAATTGCTGTTTTTTAAGCGCTGCGCGCAAATCGGATTCAAGCCGCAATTGACGGCGTACATCCCGATTCATCATCTCGGTGAAAAAGCGATAGCTACTACCTAATTCCTGCTTGGCTTTGTACATCGCCATGTCGGCATGCTTGAGTAAGGTATCGGCATCGCGCCCCGCTTGCGGATAAATAGCAATGCCAATGCTGCAACCCACTACCACTTCATGGCCATTAATTTCAGCGGGCTGCTCAATTGCAGCAATGACTTTCTCAGCGATATGCGCCACATCGGTATTGATTGCAATTTGTTGAAGCAGCAAGGTGAATTCGTCGCCTCCCATGCGCGCAACCGAATCGCTACGGCGCAGACAGGCATTCAGACGCTCAGCACAAATGCGAATAATGGCATCGCCCGCATCGTGACCGAAATTGTCGTTCACTTGCTTAAAGCCGTTGAGATCAATAAACATTAACGTAAAGCTGGCGTTATCGCGCTCCGCCAAACGAATCGCGTGTTCAAGACGATCGCGAAATAAAATACGGTTCGGGATATCAGTGAGCGGATCGTAATGAGCAAGGCGCGTAAGGTGTTGTTCGGTTTGTTTTCGCTCGATGGCGTAGCGCAGGGTGCGCTCCAATAACAGATGGTCGATTTGACCTTTTATCAAATAATCTGCCGCGCCTGCGCGGATCGCCTCGCGATCAACTTCAGTTTCCATTTCATCGGTCATCACCACGATCGGCGTTTGGCAGGCTTGTACACGTACGGCATTCAGTAAATCGCGGGCACTCGCATCGCCCCAGTAGTAGTCGAGCAATGCGACATCAAATTCTTGCGATAAAATTTTATTGAGCGCGACATCCAACTGATCGCACCACATCAACTCGTACTCAACATTCCGAATATGAGACAAAACTTCGGCGATGAGCAGGTACTCACCCTGTTCACGGTCGATAAATAAAATTTTGATCTTTTTTTCCATCCTTCCTCATCCCTTTAACGCACCGTTTGGATACAGACCGCGATAAGCACTCGCAATGGTAACAGCCACCTAAAGCAAACTAAACGTTTTGGTATATAACAAATAACCCCTATAAATCCGAAGGGCGCACCTTGTAGTTATAGCGCTCAAGATCGCCGTTGCAAGCGGAGTTGAGCTTGTTAGAATGCTCGCCTATCCGCCCAAGGCCGCCACTGTGACCCAACTCAATCCCCGCCAAAAAGAAGCCGTGCTCTATATCGATGGCCCCTGTCTGGTGTTGGCCGGCGCGGGCAGCGGAAAGACCAGCGTAATCACACGCAAAATCGCCTATTTAATCGAGCAGTGCGATATGCCCGCGCGCCACATCGCCGCTCTCACCTTTACCAACAAAGCGGCGCGCGAGATGAAAGAGCGCGCCAGCAAACTGGTAAAAGGCAGCGCATCAAAAGGTTTAACGGTTTCCACCTTCCACAATCTCGGTTTGAACATCATCCGCCGCGAACATAAGAGCCTTGACTTCAAACCCGGCTTCTCCATCTTTGACTCTGAAGATGCCCGCTCGCTGCTCAAGGAGCTGATGCTCAAAGAGGGCGATCTGGATAACGATCATATCGATCTGGTGCAACACCAGATTTCCAACTGGAAAAATGATCTGGTCAATCCGGCGCGTGCCTTGAGCATGGCACAAAGCCCCGGCGAGCAAACCATCGCAATTATCTACCAGCGCTACAACCAGGCACTGCGCGCCTACAATGCGGTAGATTTTGACGACCTGATCCTGATACCGGTCGAGCTGTTCCAAACCAATCCTGAAGTGCTAGGCCGATGGCAACGTAAAATCCGCTATCTGCTGGTGGATGAATATCAGGACACCAACTCCAGCCAGTATCTGCTAGTCCAACTTATTGTGGGGGATCGCGGTGCACTTACGGTGGTGGGTGATGACGACCAGTCCATCTATGCCTGGCGCGGTGCACGGCCGGAAAACATGAGTTTACTCAAGCAGGATTACCCTAATTTGAGGGTGATCAAGTTGGAGCAAAATTACCGCTCCACCAGCCGGATTCTGCGCGTGGCCAACCACCTTATCGCCAACAACCCGCACGAGTTCGACAAGGCGCTCTGGAGCGAAATGGGTCTGGGCGACCCCATCCGCGTGCTGCGCTGCAAAAATGAAGAGGCCGAAGCCGAGCGCGTCGCCACGGAAATCATCACCCAGCGGCTGCAAAAACAATACAAGTTCCGCGACTTTGCCGTACTTTACCGCGGTAACCATCAGGCCCGCTTGCTGGAAATGAAACTCCAGCATCACCAAATCCCCTACAAGATGAGCGGCGGCTCCTCGTTTTTTGCCAAAACCGAAATCAAGGATGTGATGGCTTATCTACGTCTGATTGTTAATCCGGACGATGACAACGCCTTCTTGCGCGTCATCAACACGCCGCGTCGCCAAATTGGCACCAGCACGCTGGAAGCTTTGGGCGGCTATGCGAGCGAGCGCCAGATCAGTTTATTTGCGGCGCTCGATGAGCTGGGTTTGCAAAGTCGTATTCCGGAAAAGAATCTCGAGCGTTTGCAGCGTTTTTCACATTGGATCAAACAGGTCACCGACAACTGTCGCGGTGAAAAGCCGGTCGATGCGATTCGCGAAATGCTCAATGACATCGATTATGAAGGCTGGTTGCACCAAAATTCAGCCAGCAGTAAAGCGGCGGAAAAGCGTCTGGAGAATGTGTTTTACCTGATCGAATCCCTGCAAAAAAGCCTGGATAAAACCGCCAATGACGATGAAGACGAAGAATCGCGCATTGAGGACGCTATCGCCAAATTGGTACTGCGCGACTTAATGGAGCGCCAGGAAGAAGAGGATGTGAGCGATCAGGTTCAACTCATGACACTGCACGCATCCAAGGGGCTAGAGTTCCCGCACGTATTTATGGTGGGCATGGAAGAAGACCTGCTACCCCATCGCAATAGCATTGAAGATAACAATATCGAAGAAGAACGACGCCTTACTTACGTAGGCATCACCCGCGCCCAACGTACCTTGTCGATGACCCTTGCAGGCAAACGCAAACAATTTGGTGAGATGAGCGAAACCACCCCCAGCCGTTTTTTGGATGAATTACCGAAAGACGATGTAGAGTGGGAAGGCTTTGGCGAGCAGAGCGCCGAGAAAAATCTCGCCAAGGGCGAAGCAACCTTATCGAGCCTGCTCAACTTATTTGACTAAGCCTCGCCACACTAATGACCAAAAACGACAAAGGCGACCCTGAGGTCGCCTTTGTTATCGTAATGCTATTGGTTACTTACTGCCGTCCAACATGTAGTCCACCGCACCCTTGATTTCATCATCGCTACAAGCAGCGCACATACCCTTTGGAGGCATGGCGTTGAAGCCGGCGATGGCATGGGTGTAAAGCGTCTCTTTACCCTTGGCCGCACGTGGCGCCCAATCCGCTGCGGCGCCATATTTCGGTGCACCCAACACACCAGCACCGTGGCAAGTCGTGCAGAAACCTGCGTACACATCTTTGCCGGATTTCGGACCCGCTGCAGCGACAGGCGCCGGAGCGGCTGCACATTTATCGCCCTGCATACAGGTGCTGCCAACAGGAGCAATGCGCGCCTGAACCTCATCGTCATTGGCAACGGCAGTGCCGCTTACCATCGCAGTCATTAACAGGATTCCGAACAATTTTTTCATGTGGCTCACGGCATTTTTCCTCGTTGGTGTAAGGCCGCTGAAACAGTGTTCCAGCATGCCCGTTGTAAATTACGGGAGATCTGGCGATCTTTGGGCGCGCATTATAGCGGCAAATACCCACACAGGCGATGGCAGTATTCTATTGTCACTACAAGAATCTTATGGCGATTTGATATGGCACAACCAGCTGTTATGCTTATCGCCACGATTTATACCCCGCATAGGATCCTCGCCGGTATGGAATATAACAGCGTTACCTTTGTTGCCTATTTCAGCGCTGCAGTTGTTTCCGCGCTGCTGACCGCGACTTATCTATTCCAACTGGTGCGCAAACAAAAAACCTGGTTATTTGCGGGCGCTGCCGCGGTGCACACGTTGCATCTCGGGGCTATTGCCATGTCATTCAGCACGCAATCAATCCCGCTTTATCTCCTGATCATTTTTGAGTATCTGCATTTCAACGCCTGGGTTTTCTGCATTGGCCTTAGCCTCAAGCACAATACCCAGCGCAAACAGCTGCCAACCAGCTTGCAATTGCTGTTTAGCGGAGGCTGGCCAATTACCGCACTCGCCGTTGCTATGCTGTTTATTCCGAACATGAATCAGGCGGGCTTATCCGTGTGGTTTGCACTTGGGTTAGCCGTTATCGCGCTGGTCAGCGTCGAACAGCTTTATCGCTTTGCCGCCGAAAATGACCGCCAGATCAAATTGCTCTGCATGAACCTCGCCGCCATTTTCCTCTACGACATTTATCTGTTCACACACGCGCTGATCTTCAAGGGGCTCGACCCCATGCTCTGGCAATCCCGCGCCGCTGTATCTATCGCCACCTGCTTGTTTATGGCGCTGGGCGGCATATTGCTATTGCAGCGCAATGACCGCCCCGCCAACTTTAACCTTTCACGCCCGATTGCGTTTTACACAACCTCACTGGTCGGCGTGGGGAGCCTCATCACCGTCCTTTCCCTCGGTGGCTACTATGTGCACCTCTACGGCGGCAACTGGGGCACCGTCTTTTATAGCCTCTTGCTAGTCGGTGCAGTACTCATCATCGCGACTGTGTTTATCTCGAGCCGTATACGTATGAAGTTATCGGTCTTGATCAATAAACACCTCTTTCGCTACAAGTACGACTACCGCAATGAATGGTTGCGTTTGATCAATTATCTCGCCCAACCCGCCGAATCGAGCGAAGTTAACCAACGTGCGTTTTATGCGGTTGCCTCCACCACCAAAGCGCCCGCCGGTGCCATTTGGCTGCGCAAGCAAGGCTTTTACGAGCCGGTTTATCGCGCCAATTTACCCAACTTTGTCGATTTACAAGAAGAACCCGTCAACAGTCCTTTTTGCCGCGCGTTTATCGAATCCGAGTGGGTGTTCATCCCCGATAGCGGCGACAACGAAGCGCTCAGTCAACACAACGAGCTGCTCCCCAGCTGGGCACACAACATCCCCGATCTCTGGCTGATGTTTCCATTAATCGTCGGTGAGGAATTAGTAGGATTTATGGCCCTGACCAAACCGGGTGGCGATGAGACGCTCACCTGGGAGGATCTGGATTTGCTCAAAACCATGGGTCGCCAGATAGCCAGCTACCTCAAGCGCCATCAACAAGCGGAGCAATTGGTGGAAGGACGCCAGTTTGATACCTACAACAAGCTGGTCGCGTTTATTATCCACGACCTCAACAACCTGATTGCCCAGCAGGCGCTGGTGGTACGCAACGCCGAAAAGCACAAAGGCAATCCGGCCTTCTTCGAAGACGCGATCAAAACCATCAGCAACTCGGTCGATCGCATGAATAATCTGCTCAAAAAACTGCGCCGCGATGACTCGGATCTGGTGAAACGCCTGTCGATTACCGAGGTCGTACAGCAGGCCATCAACGAGTGCCAGCGCAGCAGCCCCGCACTCACCGCCGACATACAGCCCAACTATCGCACTATTAATGCGGATCAAGTGCGCCTGGTGATGACCATTACCAACTTCATCAAAAATGCGCAGGAAGCCACGCCAGACGGCGGGAAGGTTCATGTTACACTGCAAATCAACGACAATTCGGCCGTTATCATCATCGCCGATACCGGCTCGGGTATGGATTGGGATTTCATACACAACCGCCTATTCAAACCGTTTGAAACCACCAAATCCGGCAAAGGCATGGGAATTGGTGTCTACCTGTCGCGGGAATACATCAGTGAGCTGGCCGGCACCCTGAATGTCGCAAGCGAACCGGGCGAAGGCACCGTTATTACCATTACCCTCCCACTGAACAAGGATTAGCGCAACCGCATGAGTAAATCGACCGTTTCAAAACCTATCCTGTTGATTGTCGAGGACGACACCGGGCTGCAAAGCCAATTGCGCTGGCATTTTGACCAGTATGAAACCGTCGTTGCCGACAACCGCCAGGACGCCATCGCCGCCCTTCGCCTGCACGAGGCGGCAGTTATCATTCAGGATCTGGGCTTACCCCCCGATGAAGACGGAGTCGACGAAGGCTTTAAATGTATTCAGGATATTCTGCGCATCTCGCCCAACAGCAAAGTGATTGTGATGACCGGCAAAACCGATCGCGACAATGCCTTGCGCGCCGTTGCCATGGGAGCTTACGACTTTTATCAAAAACCCGTGGATCCCAACACCCTCGATTTGATCGTACAACGCGCCTTTCATATCCACGAACTGGAAGACTACAACCGCCGGATCAGCTTATCGCAGCAGGAGCCGCTGGAAGGCTTAATCACCAATGATCCGCAACTGCTGAAAATCTGTCGCCAGTTGGAAAAAATATCACCCACTACCGTGACCTGCACCCTGCTCGGCGAAAGCGGCACAGGCAAAGAAGTCATGGCACGGGCGATTCATCAATTGAGTCCGCGCAAAACCAAACGTTTTGTCGCCATCAACTGCGCAGCAGTGCCTGAAAATTTAATTGAGAGCGAGCTATTCGGATATGAAAAAGGTGCCTTCACCGGCGCCAACAAAACCACCATCGGCAAAGTAGAAACCGCCAACGAAGGAACCCTGTTTCTCGACGAAATTGGTGACATGCCTCTCAATCTGCAAGCAAAGCTTTTGCGCTTCTTGCAAGAACGGGTTATTGAACGGGTCGGCGGTCGCTCAGAGCTTCCCGTTGATGTACGCGTTATCTGCGCAACCAACAAAAATCTCGAAGAAATGGTAAAAACTGGCAGCTTTCGCGAAGACTTGTTTTACCGCATTTGCGAAATGACCGTGATGATTCCACCGCTGCGCAATCGGCTCGGCGACAAGGTTTTACTCGCGCGCCATTTCAAACTCAAGTTTGCCAAGGAGCACGGCCAGAATGTCACCGGATTCACGCCCGACGCCATCGCCGCCATAGAAAATTATGCTTGGCCAGGCAACATTCGCGAAATGGAAAACAAAATAAAACGCGCAGTGATCATGGCCGACGGCAAGCACATCACTCGCGAAGATTTAGGCTTGGCTGAGGCGGGAGAGCTCTCGCTTAACTTGCGCCATGTGCGCCAGGAAGCAGAACGAGGCGCCATTTTACGCGCGCTCAGCATGACCGATAACAATATTTCAGCGGCAGCCAAATTGCTTGGCGTAACGCGCCCGACTTTTTATGATTTGATCAAAAAGTACGACATGAGCCAACAGGGATTTGTGGGCGGTAACGACAATAGCAATAATGATAGAGAGGATTAAGCCTGCAAACGAAACCAGAAAATGACCGAGTAAGCGGTACACCACGGGCGTGTTGATAAATACGAAATAGGAATAAGCACAGCAAGATGGTCACCGACAACTCATCACAACAATTGAAAAGCAAGTCGCGAAACCCAGAAAAACCAGTAGGAATCCTACCAATTTAGCCAACACGTGATATGAATTAATTCACGCAAGTTTGTTCTATTTATTGTTTTGGTAAAAACAGGGTCGACACAATCAAAATATAAGGTGTTTATTGATGTGCAAGTGCGCCAACAAAATGACTAATCTGGCACTTTTAATCGTGTTACCCCTATTGTTATCAGCCTGCGGTGGAGCCCCATCGGAAGCAGGTTCGAGTCAATCAAGCAGTGCAGTCATCAACAAGCCTGAAGCGAGTAGCGCTGCATCAAGCATCAGCGTTTCAAGCACTGCAGAATCAACAGTATCTTCTGCCGGCACGACCAGCAAATCATCCTCCAGTGAAGCAGCCAGCTCAGCCCAGAGGAACTCGCGAGTATCCCGAGCAAGCAGCTCAGCAACATCAGTAGACAATCCGACGGGCGCAGATCTAACGGTTCCCGGAGGGACCAGTTTGCAACTCTATCGACTTTCTGAGAGCAGCATTACCCTGGTATGGAATGACGCTATAGACAATGTTGGGATTAGCCACTACATCATCGAACGCAATGGCAGTGTTATTGCGTCGCTGGATTACCCCACCAAT
>CAIOHY010000351.1 GCA_903858205.1 uncultured Cellvibrio sp. | reverse complement strand
CACATCCACGCCCTGCACCAAATGCTGGGCGAGGCTGATGTCGTAGTCTTCGATAAAAAGCAGATGCGCCGCGACCTCTGGCCGCTGCAAAAACCGCTGCCAGACCTGCAGTTTGGTTTTGCCAATGCTGTCTGCCGGGTGCGCTTTTCCGGCGACAATTAACTGCACCGGAAATTTTGGATTGCACAGAATGCGCGCGAGGCGATCCGGATCATGTAGCAGCAAATCCGGGCGTTTGTATTCCGCAAAACGCCGCGCAAAACCGAGGGTGAGAATGCTCGGGTCGAGCGGTAGTTCAACCGGAAGCGCACAGTTGGGAGCGATTGTGCCAGTGGTGGTTACTTTGGCAAGGACTTCATGGCGCCATTGATTGGCAAACCGCTGGCGAGCGTAATCCACCAAACGCGCGCGCCCGGCGGCGGACATTTGCCAGAGCTGTTGATCACTTATCTGGCTGAGCCGATCCGGCGTTAACTTCTGCAGTTCACTGCGCCAACGGTTTTTGCCGTAGACCTGCGTCCAGATGGCATCGGCTTCGGGTGAATCCCAGGTGGGCATATGCACGCCGTTGGTGACATGGCTGACCGGCACATCCCGCTCTGGCCAGCGCGGGAACAGCGGTTGGAAGATGCGCTGGCTCACGCGCCCGTGCAGCTCGCTCACGCCGTTGCTGTGCGCGCAGGTGTGCATAGCGAGGTAGGCCATGTTGAAAGGCTCGTTGGGATCTTTGGGGTCGGCGCGCCCGAGTACCAAAATATCGTCCAGAGTGACGCCCATCGCCAGTGCCGATTCCCCCGCGTAGCGGCGCAATAACTCTACCGGATAGCGATCAAACCCGGCGGCGACCGGTGTGTGGGTGGTGAACAAGTTGCCTGCTCGCGTCGCCCAGAGTGATTCCCAAAAACTCGTGTTGTGTTTAACGCCGAAACTGCGGATGCGCTCCAGTGTGGCAAAAGCGGCGTGGCCTTCGTTTAGGTGGCAGATGTCGATATCCAACCCGAGGGTTTCAATTAGCCGCCAGCCACCAATGCCCAAGGCGATTTCCTGCACCAGCCGCAGCTCGGTGCCGCCGCCGTAGAGTTGGCTGGTGATACCTCGGTCGCGGGGTTGATTGCAGGGGTGGTTGCTGTCGAGTAGATAGAGTTTTACTTTGCCGACCTGTGCGACCCAGATGCGAAAGCGCACCCGGCGACACAAGAATCCGGTTTCGATATCCAGCCAGCGGCCGTCGCTATCGCGCAGGGGCTGGATGGGCAAGCTGCCGGGGTCGTTGTAGAGATAGGTTTCTTCCTGCCAGCCATCGCGGTTGATGCTCTGGCGGAAATAGCCCTCCTGATACAGCAGGCCGATTCCCACCAGCGGTACACCTAAATCGCTCGCGGTTTTGAGGTAATCGCCCGCGAGCATACCCAGCCCGCCAGCGTAGAGCGGCAGTGCATCGCACAGGCCAAATTCCATACTGAAATAGGCGATACCGCGTACAACACCGGTCGGATAGGTGCGTTGGTACCAACCCGGGTCGAGCAAGTAGTCGGCGCGCGCGCGCAGCAATTCTTGCAGCTGTTGCAGAAAGTCGGCATCGGTCGCTAGCCGTTCCAGCTCTAGGCCGCTGGTGAGCTGCAGCACGCAGATGGGGTTGCCGGTTTGCTCCCAGACTTCCGCATTCAAGCGGCGCCAGAGTTGGTCACTGGCGTGGTTCCAACTCCAATGCAGGTCAGCGGCCAGATCCTCCAATACTCGGAGCGGTTCAGGTAGCAAGCGTTCAAAGCCGGGCATGGGGTGTTCCTTCCGAAGTGATGGCGGTGCGACGGCGTGTTTGTGCCCGTCGGGCGAAGGTTTTTTCTAGCTCGACCAATAGCAGAATCGGGCTGGTGGCGAGTGCAATGATCAGCCAATCTTCAAGGCTGATCGCCGCGACCGCAAAAATGGTTTGGCTTATAGGCAGGTAGGTAAACAGCAGTTGCAAGGCCACCACCAGCACAATCGCGAGCAAACTTGGGCCTATGCCTTGCCAATAGCGCGGGTGCCAAATCGCATCGTAAAACGTGCGCGCCGTGAGCAGATAAAAACACTCAAATATCACCAGCGCATTCACGGCGATGGCGCGCGCCTGCTCAATGCTCGCTCCCTGTTCCAGCTTCCAGCGGAACAAGATAAATACGGTTGCGGCACCCAACCCGCCGACCAGCAAAATGCGGTAGAGGAGTGCCGACGTGATCAACCCCTGCTGGCGATGACGCGGTGGGCGCGCCATGATATTCGCCTCGCTGCGTTCAAATACCAGCGCCAGCGCGAGGGTGACGGCGGTGATGGTGTTGACCCAGAGGATCTGTGCGGGGGTGATGGGCAGCATCCAGCCGAAGAGTATCGCAAGCATAATGATGCTTGCCTCGGCCAGATCCGTAGGCAGGATAAACGTGATGGATTTGACGATATTGTCGTAGATGGTGCGCCCTTCGGCGACCGCCTGTTCGATGGTGGCAAAGTTGTCATCGGTCAGCACAAACGCACTTGCCTCGCGCGCCGCATCGGTTCCTTTCATGCCCATGGCGATGCCGATATCGGCGGTGCGCAGGGCGGGTGCATCGTTAACCCCATCGCCGGTCATGGCGACTGCGTGGTGGCGCGCTTGCAAGGCCTCCACTAACTGCAATTTGTTGGCGGGGCTGGTGCGCGCAAAAATATCCACGGTTTCGGCGATCTGGCTGAAATCGGCGGCGCTGAGCACATCCAGCTCTGCACCGGTGATCACCCGTTTGGCGTTGAGCCCGAGTTCCTTGCCGATTGCCGCGGCCGTTACCGGATTGTCCCCCGTGATCATCATCACTCTGATGCCCGCGCTGTGGCAGGCATCAATCGCGGCGATTGCCTCGGGGCGGGGCGGGTCGCTCAGCGCCGCGAGCGCCACCATCACCAAGCCTTGTTGCATATCCTCATGGGTGAGTGTTTCCTGGTTGTTGGGTAGAGTTTTGCAGGCCAGTGCTAAAACCCGCATGCCCTGTGTGGCCAGATTATTGAGGTGTTGCAGCCAATAGGTTTTATCCAAGGGTTCATTGCCGGCGATACCCAGCTGCCATTGGCAGAGTTCCAGCAGGCGGTCGGGCGCTCCTTTAATAGACATGGATGGTTCGCCATTTTCTGTGGTGTGCGACACCGCCATGTAGCGCTTTTCTGATTCAAACGGGAGTGTGTCAAGCCTCGGCCACTGCTGCTGCGCCTGCTCGGCGGTCAGGCCAAACTTGAGCGCCAACACGTAAAGCGCGCCTTCGGTTGGGTCGCCATGCAGTTGCCAGCGGTTGTTGTCACGGGTGAGGTTGGCGTCGTTACACACCAGCGCGATACGGCAGGCGCTCGCCAGCTGTTGGTCATCCTTGGGGATTGAACTGGCTTGATGTTCGCCCTTGCGACGGAAATCTCCGCGCGGTTCATAGCCTTCGCCGCTCACCAGATAGTGATTGCTGGCAGTAATCAGCTGGCGCGCAGTCATCGCATTGGCGGTGAGCGTGCCGGTTTTATCGGTGCAGATCACATCCACTGAGCCTAATACTTCTACGGCGGGCAGCCGGCGCACCAGCGCATGTTTAGTCGCCATGCGCCCCACACCCAAGGCGAGCGCGATGGTGACTATCGCCGGTAGACCTTCGGGAATAGCGGCTACGGCGATACCAATCGCGGCCTGGAACATCTGCGCGAGGGTGTAATCGCGCACTAAAATGCCAAACGCCATAGTCGCTGTCGTCACCACCAAAATGACCAGCGTCAACTGCTGGGCGAGTTTGCCTAACTGGCGCTGCAGGGGTGTTTCAGTGACTTCTACTTTTTGCACAAGCTGGTTGATAGCGCCGATTTGGGTATGGCTGCCCGTGCTAATCACTAGTCCGCGCGCGGTGCCTTGCGTCACCAGCGTGCCCATGTAGGCCATGTTGCTGCGTTCGGCGAGCAGCGTTGCGGAGGGGAGTGTTTCTGTTGTTTTTGCAGCGGATTGGGATTCGCCAGTCAGCATCGCCTCGTCGCATCGCAACTCGTTGCATTCCAGTAGGCGCAAATCGGCGGGCACCTTGTCGCCCGCTTGCAACATCACCAGATCGCCAGGCACCAGTAGGCTGCTGTCGATGCTAATACCTGCGCTTCCGCCGCTATCGCTGCGCACCACCATGCACTGGCTTTTGCTCAGCGACATAATCGCGCGCAGTGCCGCTTCGGCTTTGCCTTCTTGCACATAACCTATGGCGGCGTTGATCAGCATTACCGCGAAAATCACGCCGGCATCGACCCAGTGGTGGAGGATGAGGCTAATCGCCGAGCTGACTAACAACACGTAAATAAACAGATTGTGAAATTGCCGCAACCAGCGGCGCCAGGCGGGAGTTGGCGGTGTAACGGGCAGTTGGTTATCGCCCCAGAGCAGGCGTCGGGCGGTTGACTCTGCCTCGGTGAGACCAGCAGTGCTGCTGGTGAGTGCGCTAAATAATTGTTCCGGTGTTTGTGCGTGGGCGTCACCCACTAAGGGAGGATCTTTGACGCTGGTATCAGCAGAGTTGCGCATAAATTTATCCGGTCAATGTGAAGGAGCTAATTAACGATAACCATTTGCGCCAATTCATTGCGCTCAAAGTGGCTGATATTGGCGAGCGTAATATCGGCGATTGCGGTCAAAGCTTCGCGAGTAAAAAATGCCTGATGGCCAGTGATCACCACATTGGGAAAGGTTAATAAGCGCGCAAACACATCGTCTTGCAGCAGGCGATTGGAATTATCTTCAAAAAATAAATCGCCTTCTTCCTCGTAAACATCCAAACCCAGATAACCAATTTTTTTACTTTTTAATCCGTCAATGACGGCAGGCGTATCAATTAATCCACCGCGCCCGGTGTTAATCAGCATGGCGCCATTTTTCATCTGCGCGATGCGCTCGGCGTTAATTAAATGATGGGTGTTGCTGTTGAGTGGGCAGTGCAGGGAAATAATATCGGCGGTAGGCCATATGTCGTTCAGCGCGAGATAACTTACCCCTTTAGCAGCGAGGAGTGGACTGGGTTGTGGGTCATAGGCGATTACTCGGCAGCCGAGACCCTGCATAATGTTTGCGAACACCTGGCCGATTTTTCCCGTACCTATCACGGCGACAGTTTTATTCACCAGGTCAAAGCCCAGTAATCCATTTAATGAATAATCATTTTCACGTACGCGGTGATAAGCGCGATGCAAATTGCGGTTGAGCATCAGGATCAACCCCAGTGCATGTTCCGCAACAGCGTGGGGCGAGTATTCAGCGACGCGCGCAACAACAATGCCGAGTTTCTTTGCGGCGACCAAATCCACCTGATTAAACCCGGCGCAGCGCAGTGCAATTAATTTCGCACCCAAATCGCTTAATTGTTGCAAAACATTTGCATCCAAATGGTCATTCACAAAACAGCACACTGCTGTGCAGCCTTGTGCAAGCAGCGCGGATTGTGGATTGAGTTGGGTTTCATGAAACACTAATTCATGGGGCTGGGGGAGTAGGCTGTTGGCGCGCGTTAAAAATTCGCGGTCGTAGGGTTTGGTGCTGAACACGGCGACTTTCATGGCAATCCCTCTGGGTTATGTACAGCCTTAGTTGTTGGTGTGGTGGATCCCCGCTCTGCTTTGGCTCCTGTGTCCTTCTGCCTCCTGCATCGATGATTCCGGCGTTGGTTTGCCCAGAGGAGGGTTCATCAAAGCCCAGCTTTTGCAGTATGCAAGATATATAAACCGCGCGCCCAGAACTGTTATCCTGCGCACTTAACGCCCTCAATGAGCAGATTAACCCGAGATTATGGCCAGATTATTATTCAAACTTGCGCAAGTGCCTGATGACGAAGCAGCAGAAATTCGCGCTTTATTAGATGAACATCAAATTTCCTATTACGAGACCGATGCGGGATTTTTCCGCGTGGGTTTGGATGCAATTTGGTTAGCCGATGGTGTGCAAGAAGAGTATGCGCGGGAATTGATTCGCACCTATCAAGCTGAGCGTGCTGTTCGTCAGCAGCAAAACTATGCGCAGCTGGTGGAAGCGGGGCAGGTGCCGAGCGTGTGGCAACATTTTTGCGCACAACCCATCCGGTTTATTGCAGTGACGGCGGCGATTATCTTTGTGGCGGGTTTAACGCTCATCCCTTTTGTGATGTTGCTGCGCAATGCCTGATTAGCAATGCGCAGCGATTGGTCGCCGCTTGCAAGCCGATAAATCGTCAGGCTTCCGCTATAGCGCCTTTATTAATCCCTTCATATGCTTTCACCCGAATGGATGTTTCGGGATTTTCTTGCCGGGTTTTTTGCGCGATATGGTGTGCAATAAATTCCACGGTGCTGTCGGTATCGATCAAGTAACAGCAGCGCGCAGGCAGGACAATTTCAAACGGGCCTTGTTGCGCCGCGTAATTGAATTTGTAATAACTCTGGCCGTTGTGCAGCGGTTTATCGGTTAAATCTTCGCGCGTTCCCAAATAAACATCCTTCCATTCATCGGCCCAGCGCTGCTCCAACTTGGGCGATTTTTTACCGTTGGCCCAAATATCGATACGCGAGCGGTGGCCGTGGGCAATACGCTGGCAATTACCCAAATGTTTTTTCAAGCCGTGGCTGTAATGGTAATAGGCGGCGCCATCCATTGCTTCCAGGGTGAAATCCAACTCCAGCCGCGCGACCGTCATAGGAAATTGTTGTTTGAGTTGGGTGATACACCAGGCGGCAATGGTTTCTTGCGTGAGGATTTCTGCATCCACCAGGGCGATCGCATCGCGCGGCGAGCGGGTGCTGAGAAATTCACCCTCGGCGCCAAACTGCCAATGGATCTGTAAAAACTCGCCGTCGTCGTCAATGCGGATATTCGGCGAGCGGGCAGGAACGGCGAGGCGGTGATCCAGTTCGGTGTCCAGCCAATGGCGCAGGACTTTTTTTACTGTGCCGAAATCGCACACCATGCCCTGCTCATCCAACTCGCCAAAAAGACGCACATTGGCCAGCCAGGTTTCGCCCAGTAAACCGCGCTCCGGGTCAAGGAAACTGAAATCGACATTGGTGAGGTTATCGACAAACAACAACATAAAAACGCCATTCGGGTAGCTGTAAAGGGGCGGGCATAATACCACTTAGCTTCACAGAAGTTCTTTCTCGCGTGATTTTCTGCACATTTTCGCCAAGCGCCAAACTCTGGGCTATTCTCAATTCACTGACTGCTGCTCAGGGTTATTCCGTTTCTAAATATTAGCCTGCCATTGCGTTGCGGAGTGGCCAGGGTGAAAACGCGCATGGACAAAACGGGTATCGGCATCAGCGCTGAACAGCAGGCGCGTCTGTTTCAATCCTTCACGCAAGCCGATTCCTCTATGGCGCGCAAATACGGCGGCACCGGGCTGGGGCTAACAATCTCGCAGCGTTTGACGCAAATGATGGGCGGTGAGATCAGATTGCAGAGTGAAGCGGACAAAGGCAGTTACTTCCACTTCCTGCTCAATCTACAAAAAGTGAATGATCCGCGGGATTACCAATTAGTGATCGGTTTTGGTCAACTCCATACCTTGATAGTGGACGACAACCCCACCAATCGCGAGATTCTCGAATACTGGCTGAAATCCTGGGGCATGACGCCGGTCAAGGCAGGTTCCGCCGCCGAGGCATTGGCGCTTTTGGACCAGCAAGCTCGCGCGGGTACACCGTTTGAATTGATGCTGACAGATTGGTGCATGCCAGAGATGGACGGTGGGCAATTGCTCGACGCCTTGGCGGCCGATGCACGTTTTAATGACCTGGCGGTGATTGTGCTTAGCTCAGCGGGTATGGCAGCGCGCCCCGAGGTCTCCGAGCGTGCGCCGCTGCTGTTGAAACCGGTACGCCAATCAGAATTGCATAACTTAATCGCGCAGGTGCTCACCGGCGACTTGACCCGACATGCCAACACTTACGAGCCTGCTGCTAATAATTCAGTACCGGCAAAACTGAGCGGGCGGGTGTTGTTGGCGGAGGACAACCCCGTTAATCAAGAAGTGGCAAGTGCGATGCTCCAACGGTTAGGCGTAACCATGAAAATCGCCAATAACGGGTCGGAGGCAGTGGATTTATGCAGGGAAGAAACCTTTGATTTGGTCTTAATGGATTGCCAGATGCCGCTGATGGATGGCTTTGAGGCAACGGCGAGTATCCGTCACTACGAAGCCGAGTTGGGTTTGCCTGCCATACCGATTATCGCGCTTACTGCGAATGCGATTAGCGGCGACCGCGAACACTGTCTTGAGCGCGGCATGTCCGATTACCTCAGTAAACCTTTCGCGCAACAGCAGTTGTACGAGCTGCTGGCACGGTGGTTGCCAGCTCGTGGCGCTCTGCTGTCACAAGCCTCGGCTACCCCTGATTTTCAGGGTGGGGCGGATACGGCTCCCGTCAAAAGTGCCGTTAATTCCTCAGGGTTACCAATAACGTCTGTGGAAATTGACCAGCAGGTAATCCGCCAATTGCGCGAGCTGCGCGAGGGATTATTGCCGCGTATTG
>CAIOHY010000350.1 GCA_903858205.1 uncultured Cellvibrio sp. | reverse complement strand
GTCCATCGTAATCCACCAAAATATTGGCCGGTTTAATATCGCGATGTACAACCCCATTGCGATGCGCATAACCGAGCGCGCTACAGAGTTGAATTAAAATATTTAATTTGCGCGTGAGGCTTATATCGTTGCGCGGCAATACGGTTTCGAGTGAAACACTTTTTACATAGGGCATCACGAAGTAGGGCAGTTGCTGCTCGCTAATACCTTTGTCAATAATTTGAATAATGTTTGGATGGCTCAGCCGCGCCACCAATGTGGATTCCTGTTCAAACTGCTGTTGGATGATTGGATCTTGATTCAAACTTGCGTCCAACACTTTAATTGCCACTGGCCGGTCGAGCGATTTTTGTACCGCCAAATACACTTTGGCCATACCGCCTTCGCCAATCAGCGTTTTGATGTGATACCCCGGAATTGTCTGCACGCGTAATCTCTCGCAAGTCATATGGCTTGGAGTATAGATCGATCCCACGCGTTTAAAAGTTTCCCGCGCTGGCATCAATACGCAATTGGCGGCACACTATCGCGATCATACTCGCGCACATTCTGAGTCACCACAATGGATGATTATCTGCATCAACTTAGCCAACACCTCGGCGAAAAATTACGAGAGCGCAACTGGCGTATCGCCACCGCTGAATCCTGCACTGGTGGCGGAGTCGCCGCTGCTATCACAGCAATTCCCGGCAGCTCTGCCTGGTTTGAATACGGCATCGTCAGCTATGCCAATGCCGCTAAAGAAAAATTGCTCGGTGTATCCAGCGAAACACTTGCGCGCCACGGAGCGGTCAGTGAAGCCGTAGTAATTGAAATGGCCCGTGGTGTGCTCGCATTGTCGGGCGCTGATATTGCGGTTGCGATTAGCGGTGTTGCGGGGCCAAGTGGTGGTTCGCATGAGAAACCCGTTGGTACTGTTTGGTTCGCTTGGGCGCGGGCAACGGGGGAGATTACAACGGAATTGAAATGGTTTGATGGGGATAGAGAAGCGGTACAAAAGCAGGCGGTCGTTTGGGCGTTGGAGAAATCAATAAGTACATCGATGGATTCGCCAACTGAGTTTGCAAGCAAGGAGGAAATAAGGGATTTGAGTAAAGATGTTGTGGATTGGGCATCGCCCCCACTTTATTAGCTGGAAGCGTCAAATTTCGCTGGGATGACGGCGGTGCTGTATAGTCCGGCTCGCCCATAGCGCTAAAGATTCGGGTTAGAAAGCATCCATTAAATATACTGTATAAAAAAACACTTGTACTGTTTGCGTATACAGGTTTTTGATGTATGCTATCCCCAATGGTGTGATCTTGAGTCCACCTGGATTATCTAAAGATGGCGATCTAAAAGAGTTGTCGATAAAGAGCGACTCAACAGATTCATAACAACGTGTTTCATTATTTTTATGTTGAGGTGTCAAATGGATGCGAATAAAGAGAAGGCGCTGCAGGCCGCATTGAGCCAAATCGAACGTCAATTTGGTAAGGGCACTGTGATGCGTATGGGCGATAAAGAGCAAGTCGCCATTCCCGCAATTTCTACCGGTTCCCTTGGTCTTGATGTGGCCTTAGGGATCGGCGGTCTACCTAAAGGCCGCATCATCGAAATCTACGGCCCTGAATCTTCCGGTAAAACCACTCTCACACTCCAGGTTATTGCCGAAGCCCAGCGTGCGGGCGGCACTTGTGCGTTTATCGATGCCGAACATGCGCTCGATCCTATTTATGCATCCAAGCTCGGCGTTAATGTCGAGGATCTGATCATCTCCCAGCCGGATACAGGTGAGCAGGCGTTAGAAGTCACCGATATGTTGGTGCGCTCAGGCGCTGTTGACGTATTAGTTGTCGATTCGGTTGCTGCTTTAACACCTCGCGCAGAAATCGAAGGCGAGATGGGCGATCACCATGTGGGCTTACAGGCGCGTTTGATGTCGCAAGCCTTGCGTAAAATCACGGGTAACATCAAAAACGCTAACTGCTTGGTGATTTTCATCAACCAAATCCGAATGAAAATCGGTGTTATGTTCGGCAACCCTGAAACCACCACTGGCGGTAATGCATTGAAATTCTACGCGTCGGTGCGTTTGGATATTCGCCGTATCGGCGCGGTGAAAGAGGGTGAAGAAGTAATCGGTTCGGAAACCCGTGTAAAAGTGGTAAAGAACAAGGTTGCGCCGCCGTTTAAACAAGCTGAGTTCCAGATCCTTTATGGTTCGGGAATCAACCGTATGGGCGAAATTGTTGATTATGGTGTAAAGCTGGGCTTAATCGATAAGGCCGGCGCCTGGTATAGCTATCAGGGTAACAAAATTGGCCAGGGCAAAAACAATGTGATGAAGTTTTTGCAGGAAAATCCGGTTATTTCCAAGGAGCTTGAGCACAAAGTCAGAACGGAACTCTTGGCTACTCCCGCACTCTCATTAAGTCCAGGTGGCAGTGAAGTGACTGATGATGTGGAAATGTAAGCATCTTTAGGGCTGTTTAAAAAACCTCCGTTTGCACTTGGGCAGCGGAGGTTTTTGTATTTAATGGCACTGCTCGCATCAACTAATGCTACTCACTATGTTGCGGTTACAGTGGTAAACTGGGATTGAAATTTTGCACAAAATCAACAGTGTAGATGTGCAAATTAAGGCGATATCCGATATTCAGTCAGACGATACTAAGGGTGGTATTAGTAATGAAACAATTAGGTGTGTTGTTGGTAGCGTTGAATGCATTGGTATTTGCTGGTTGTACCACGCAACCCAGTGTAGAGACCGATCATCAAGCGGATTTTGATTTTTCATCACTAAAGACTTTTAACGTGGCCGAGACCAAGCAGGACACCAAAGAAAGTATTTTGGTATCCCCGTTTACCCTGAGCCATATTCATTCTGCGCTGGAAGGTGAGTTAGGAAAGCGCTATCAAAATGCTGCGACTGGCGCAAAGCCTGATTTTATTGTGAGTTATCACGTGGTGATCGAAGAGAAGATTGATCCGCGCAGCTACGATGATCTTTACGGCTTTGGCTACTATGGTCGCCCTTATCGCTATCCATCGCCTTTCTTTCATGGTCCTGGTAGCGGTTTGCGTGTTTACAATCAGGGCAGCTTGATTATTGATATTGTCGATGCCAAAACTGAAAAGCCTATATGGCGCGGAGTTTCCGAAAAACGTTTAAGCCGTAGTATGCCGCCCCAGCAACAGCGTGAAGTGTTGAGCCGTGCTGTCACAGAGGTAATCGCGCAGTTTCCGCCAGTTAACTAAGTCTGCGGTGTAATCTTCCAAATGGCCGCAGTTGCGGCCATTTTTGTTAGAGCTGGATTCAATTTATGCAAGAAGTACCCACCAATCTAGGTGATATTCGTTTCAGCGCCATGAGTTTGCTGGCACTGCGCGAGCATTCAGTCAAAGAATTGAAGGATAAGCTGGGGCGCAAATTTGACTCAGTGGCATTGGTGGATGAGGCTATCGCGGGCTTGATCGAACAAAATCTGCAATCGGATGAGCGCTTTGCCCAAGCTTTTGTCGCCATGCGTCAAAGGCAGGGTAAGGGGCCGGTTGTTATCAAGATGGAATTGCGTGAAAAGGGTATTGCTGCAGCATTGATTTCCCTCTATGTGAACGAAAATGATCCCATTTGGCTCGCGCACGCACGCGATGTATGGCTTAAAAAGTTTCGCGCTGCTATACCCGCTGACGCCCGCGAGCGTGCCAAGCAAATGCGTTTTTTACACTCGCGAGGCTTTTCCAGTCGTCATATACAATCAGTCTTTGCCGCATCAACCAACGACGATTGGTGAAAATCTGCTTGATATTGCTGTTGGGTGATGTGTTTCTTCTTTACTCTAATTAGTTGATTAATCTACAGGTTCGATAGTCCGGCGAGCTTTTCATTGAGCCGAAAAGGCCTTTCTGTTACTCTGGCGCCCCGTCCTGAACGATAAATCCCCCTGCCTCGCAATGAGTGCTGCTGTTGGCATTTATCTCCATTCCGCTCCGCATTTTTCACAGTTAATCAGGTTCTACATGACGCGCTATATATTCGTAACTGGTGGTGTTGTTTCCTCATTGGGCAAAGGCATCGCCTCGGCTTCGTTGGCGGCGATCCTTGAGGCGCGTGGCCTCAAAGTGACCATCATGAAGCTCGACCCCTATATCAACGTAGATCCAGGCACTATGAGCCCCTTCCAGCATGGTGAGGTGTTTGTAACCGAAGATGGCGCCGAGACAGATCTTGATCTGGGGCACTACGAACGTTTTATCCGTACCAAAATGACCCGTCGTAATAACTTCACAACTGGCCGTGTGTACGAGACAGTGTTGCGCAAAGAGCGCCGTGGTGATTATTTGGGTGGTACCGTACAAGTTATTCCCCACATCACCGATGAAATCAAACGTCGCATTCTTGAAGGAGGGCGCGATGTTGATGTTGCGCTGGTTGAGATCGGCGGTACCGTCGGCGACATCGAATCACAACCATTTCTCGAAGCCGTGCGCCAGCTGAAGGTTGAAATGGGGTCGCGCGCGCTGTTGATGCATTTGACTCTCGTGCCTTATATCGCCACGGCTGGCGAAACCAAAACCAAACCGACCCAGCACTCGGTAAAAGAATTGCGCTCAATTGGTTTGCAGCCCGATATTTTATTGTGTCGCTCCGAGCGGTTGGTGGATGAAGATTCTCGCCGCAAGATCTCCCTGTTCACCAACGTTGCTGAGCGTGCCGTTGTGCCGCTTCCTGATGCCGATACTATTTATTCAATTCCCCGTTTGCTGCAAAGCTATGGTCTGGATCAAATCGTTGTTGAATTGCTCGGATTGCAATGTCCGGTCGCTGACTTGAGCGAGTGGGACAAGGTAGTTGAGGGTAAATTAAATCCCGTTAACTCCGTGACTATTTCCATGGTTGGTAAATACATGGAATTGTTGGATGCTTACAAGTCATTGATTGAAGCACTAACGCATGCTGGTATACATACTCATACCAAAGTGAATATTAATTACATTGACGCCGAACGTGTTGAAAACGAAGGTGTTGGCATTTTGAAAGATGCGGATGCGATTCTGGTTCCCGGTGGTTTCGGTGAGCGTGGCGTTGAAGGCAAGTTAATGGCCGTACAGTATGCGCGCGAAAATAAAGTACCTTATCTCGGTATCTGCTTGGGTATGCAATCGGTCGTGATTGAATTCGCACGCAACGTGTTAGGTTTGAAGGGCGCCAACTCGACTGAATTTGATCGCAATTCTCCGCATCCGGTAATAGGGTTAATCACTGAGTGGATTACTTCTGATGGTGAGGTCGAAAAACGCGATGAGTCTTCAGATCTCGGTGGCACTATGCGTTTGGGCGCCCAGGAGTGTCGCCTGGTTGCCGGTTCGAATGCGCGTAATGTGTATGGTGCTGATGTGATCGTCGAGCGTCATCGTCACCGCTATGAAGTCAATAACAACTATGTTGATCAATTGCAAAAAGCAGGTTTAAAAATTGGTGGCTGGTCCGCTGATGATACCTTAGTCGAGATGGTTGAAATTCCCGATCACCCTTGGTTTGTAGCCTGTCAGTTCCACCCGGAATTTACTTCTACGCCGCGTGATGGCCATCCATTGTTTACAGCGTTTGTAAAAGCCGCTTTGGCAAACAAAAAGTAATCTCAGGGGCGCATATACTTGCGCCCCTTTTTATAATGATTATTAACTAATGTTAAAACTATTCTGAAAGGAATACTTGTGTCTCAAGAAATAGTTAAAGTTGGTAACCTGAGTGTTGGTAATTCGCTACCATTTGTATTGTTTGGTGGTATGAATGTACTTGAGTCGCGCGATATTGCTATGCACGTCGCTGAAGCCTATGTGCAGGTCACTCAAAAGCTTGGAATTCCCTACGTTTTTAAAGCGTCTTTTGATAAGGCAAATCGCTCCTCCATTCACTCCTATCGTGGTCCGGGAATGGATGCAGGCTTGAAGATTTTTCAGGAGATCAAACAAACCTTTAATATCCCTGTGATTACTGATGTGCACGAAATTGATCAGTGTGCTCCTGTTGCGGAAGTTGCAGATGTTATCCAATTGCCTGCCTTTCTTGCGCGTCAAACTGATTTAGTTGTCGCTATGGCTAAAACGGGCGCCGTGATTAATATCAAAAAGCCGCAATTCTTAAGCCCTGGTCAAATGAAAAATATCGTCGAAAAATTTGGCGAATGTGGCAATGATAAAATCATTCTCTGTGATCGCGGTACTAATTTCGGCTACGACAATCTGGTTGTCGATATGCTGGGCTTCCGCACTATGCGTGAAGTTAGCGGTAATGCTCCCGTGATTTTTGACGTGACTCATTCATTGCAATGTCGCGATCCTATGGGTGCTGCATCAAGTGGTCGCCGACATCAAGTCGCTGAATTGGCTCGTGCTGGCATGGCGGTTGGTTTGGCTGGCTTATTCCTGGAAGCTCACCCTGATCCAGATAACGCTAAATGTGATGGTCCCAGCGCTCTACCACTCGATAAATTGCAACCTTTCCTGCAGCAAATGAAAGCCATTGATGATGTGGTGAAAAATTTTCCGCCACTCGACATTAACTAACAGGCAGTAAAAGTAATAGGCACTAACTCATTTTGTAGAAACATACTCTGGAGAAAATGAATGACTAAAATTGTTGATATCAAAGCTTTTGAGATTTTGGATAGCCGCGGCAACCCAACCGTGATGGCTGAAGTTATTTTGGATGATGGTTCTGTAGGTTCGGCGACTGCACCTTCAGGCGCTTCAACCGGTTCACGTGAAGCACTGGAATTGCGCGATGGCGATAAATCCCGTTATTTGGGTAAAGGCGTTTTAAAAGCGGTTAACAATATCAACACCACGATTAAAAATTTGGTAGTGGGTTTCGATGCGCTTGATCAACGCGCGCTTGATAATGCGATGATCAAAGCTGACGGTACTGACTTCAAAACTGTGTTGGGTGCAAACGCTATTTTGGCTGTGTCTTTGGCAAATGCTAAAGCGGCTGCGATCTCCAAAAAAGTTCCACTCTATGCACATATTGCTGACCTCAATGGCACACCTGGTAAATACTCCATGCCAGTTCCTATGATGAACATCATCAACGGTGGTGAGCATGCTGATAACAACGTTGATATTCAGGAATTTATGGTTCAGCCAGTAGGTGCTAAGACCTTTGCTGAAGCGCTGCGCGTTGGTGCCGAGATTTTCCACACACTGAAAAAAATCCTGCACGACAAAGGTTTGAGTACGTCAGTAGGTGATGAAGGTGGCTTCGCACCAAACTTGCCTTCAAATGAAGATGCGTTGAAAATTATCGCTGAAGCAGTTGAGAAAGCGGGCTACAAACTCGGTGACAACGTTACTCTTGCTCTGGATTGCGCCTCTACTGAATTCTACAAAGACGGCAAATACGACCTGGCTGGCGAAGGCCGTGTATTTACCACCAATGAATTTTCTGACTACTTGGCTGACTTGGCTGCACGTTACCCAATCATCTCTATTGAAGATGGTAAAGACGAAAGCGACTGGGCTGGTTGGGCTGATTTGACCCAAAAAATTGGTCACAAAATTCAATTGGTAGGTGATGACTTGTTTGTTACCAATACCAAAATTTTGAAAGAAGGTATCGAGAAGAAAATTGCCAACTCGATTCTGATCAAGTTCAATCAGATCGGTTCTCTGTCAGAAACACTCGATGCAATCAAGATGGCGCAAGATGCAGGCTACACTGCTGTGATCTCTCACCGTTCTGGTGAGACGGAAGATACCACTATTGCTGATTTGGCTGTGGCAACTGCTGCCGGCCAAATTAAGACTGGTTCTCTGTGCCGTTCAGATCGCGTTTCCAAGTACAACCGTCTGCTGCGTATTGAGGCTGAGTTGGGTGCTGCGGCGCCTTACAAAGGGCGCGCAGAATTCAAATCGTAAGTTGATTTGATAAAACAAAGGTCGAGTAATCGGCCTTTGTTTTTTTATTGATAATTTAACTGCTTTTAGTATTTAACAAGACTGCACAAATGTTATGAAATGGCTGCTAGGTGTATTGATCATATTGCTTGCCGGGCTGCAATACCGTTTGTGGATCGGCGATGGCAGTTTGGCGCAAGCGCATCGCTTGGAGGCTGACATCAAGCTGCAGCAAGCCGAGAATGACCGCATGCGTGAGCGCAACCGTATCCTGGATGTTGAGGTGGAAGAATTAAAAACCGGTCTCGACACTATTGAAGAACGTGCGCGTAACGACATAGGTTTAATCAAAAAAGACGAAACTTTTTTTATGATTTTGGATGAAGAGCGGTAGTTGCTATCAGCTACATTTTATTAACTATCCAATTTCGATATTCCCTCATGAACTATTCATCATCATCCCAAAATCCCGCCTATTGGATTGTCGTGCCTGCCGCTGGCGTGGGAGCGCGAATGGGGGCTAATTGCCCCAAGCAGTATTTAACGTTACTTGGAAAAACGGTGCTTGAGCATACGTTGGAGCGTTTACTGCTAGTCCCGGAAATTGCCGGTATTTATCTGGCGTTGGGTGCGAATGATGGATATTGGAACGAATTGCCTCTCGCACAGAATAATCGTATCCATCGTGTTACAGGTGGAGCGGAACGCTGTAATTCCGTATTGAATGCACTTCAGCAGATCCAAGACAAAGCATCTCCCAGCGATTGGGTGTTAGTGCATGATGCCGCTCGCCCTTGTATTCACGTGCAGAGTATTTTGCATTTAATTGCGCAAGTAAAACATCATCCGGTTGGTGGTATCTTGGGTGTACCCGTTAGCGACACCTTAAAGCGTGCGAATGATTTTGTTATCGATTCAACGGTTGACCGCAGTGTCTTATGGCAAGCGCAGACCCCACAAATGTTTCGCTTGGGACTGTTGCACGATTGTGTGCTGCGTGGATTGGTTGAGGGGAAATTAATTACCGACGAATCCTCTGCACTTGAGGCTTATGGCTATCAACCATTAATAGTGCAAGGGCGTAGCGACAATATAAAAATTACGCGCCCGGAAGATTTGGCAATTGCTGCTATGCTCTTACAGCAGCAAATCTAGCCTGTTCATTTTTCACATGATTACGGAAATTTACTATGTCTATGCGTATCGGTCATGGCTACGATGTCCATGCTTTTAGTCTCGGCGATAAAATCGTTATTGGTGGTGTTGTTATTCCACATGATCATGGCTTGATTGCTCATTCAGACGGTGATGTGCTCTTGCATGCGTTGTGCGATGCATTATTGGGTGCGGCGGCATTGGGCGATATAGGCAAACATTTTCCGGACACCGATATGCAATATCGTAATGCCGATAGCCGTTCGCTGTTGCGTATGGTTTATGCAAAAGTGGCGCAACTGGGTTGGAAAATTGCTAATGCCGATATGACCATAGTTGCACAGGCACCGCGTATGGCGAATTATATTCCTCGTATGGTGGAAACCATTGCTGCAGATTTACAGAGCGAATTAAATCAAATCAATGTTAAGGCAACTACGACGGAGCGCTTGGGTTTTACGGGGCGTGAAGAGGGCATTGCTTGTTACGCAGTGGTATTGCTGGAAAAATCGTAAATCACACTATTGAATAGGGAATTTTCATGCCGTTAATTGATTCAAATTTTTGTTCTCCTTGGTGGATGTTAAATGGTGATCTGCAAACCCAGTTGCCGGTGTTGTTGCGTCACGTCAGATTGAACGCCACCCTTGTTATGATTCCCACGCCTGATGGCGATAATCTAAGCGCAAATAGGTACTTATCGGAATATCTGCCGCAGAAAAGATTATTAATCCTCTCTCATGGACTTGAGGGAAGTAATTCGCAAAATTATATCCTCGGTATGGCCGAGGCGGCGCTTGCAGCCGGTGTTGCTGGTGCAGCGGTTGATGTGCTTGCATGGAATTTGCGCGGGTGTGGAAAGCCAGATAATGCAACAGAAAAGTTATACTCTGCAGGCGCGATACAGGATTTTGAAGCGGTAGTTGCGTGGGCTGAAGGTAATGGATACTCAGAAATTTATCTTGCTGCTTACTCGCTTGGCGGAAATATTGTGCTGAAATGGCTTGGTGAACAAGGTTGCAATGCACAGGCGCGCGGAATCAAAGCGGTCTGTGCTGCGTCCGTACCGATTGATCTGCGCGCCTGTGTGACTACCTTGGATCGTTGGCGGAATCTTTTGTATCGTTTGTATTTTGTGACCAGCATGAAATGGCGCCTTAAGCGCAAAGCCTTTAAGTTCGCCGGGAAGCTCAATCTGGCTCATTATGGAAAAGTTAAAAAATTTTACGATTATGATGAATTTTTTTCTGCCCCATTGAATGGTTATAAAAATGCAGCGGAGCTTCATGCTGCCGCCAGCGCAAAATCTTCGCTCGAAAAAATTGCAGTGCCCTGTTTGATGGTGGCTGCACTGAATGATCCATTTTTAAATGCGGATTGTATTCCGCGTGAGCTTGCTCAGCAGCATCCGTTGTTAACATTGGAGATTGCGCGCTCTGGCGGTCATGTTGGCTTTTTAAATGATCAGCTTGAGTGGTGGTTGGATGCGCGATTTTTAGGTTTTTTTAAATCACTTTCATAATGCAGGTAATGTTTTGACAGAGTTTTCATTGGAATTCCCTCGCGCCTATGGTGCAGTAACAGCGAGCGCCATTTTTCGCGCGCAACCGGAAGATTTTCAGGTCGATGAAGATTTGGGATATGTTCCATCGGGCGTTGGCGAGCATGTTTTTTTGCATATTTGCAAGCGCGGTGAAAATACTGCGTGGGTTGCAGGGAAAATTGCCGAACTTGCAAATGTTAATGTCACAGATATCGGCTATTGTGGGCGTAAAGATCGTCATGCCGTAACCGCTCAATGGTTTAGTGTTTATCTTCCTAAGGCGCCTGAGCCTGATTGGACATTGTTGAATACGGAGTCGATTCAACTCTTGTCTGCGTCCAGACATCAAACCAAGTTGCGCCGCGGCGAACACCAGCAAAATAATTTTGTGATCCGCTTGCGCGATGTACAGACAGAAGATCGCGCGCAGCTTGAAATAAAAATCGATGCTATTTTTGCACAAGGCGTACCTAATTTTTTTGGGGAGCAGCGCTTTGGCTTGGGTGGAAATAATTTGCGCGAGGCGGAAGCTATTCTTGTTGGCGGAAAACGTTATCGCGATAAACAAAAACGTGGGTTGATGTTGTCGGCCGCACGCTCCTATTTGTTTAATCAGGTATTGGCCGCGCGCGTACTCGCTAACAATTGGACAAGCATGATTGACGGTGAAATTAACTCACAGGCTTCGGGTCCGCTCTGGGGTAGGGGGCGCCCTTTGGTATCTGGCGCATTACTTGAGT
>CAIOHY010000349.1 GCA_903858205.1 uncultured Cellvibrio sp. | reverse complement strand
TACATTGCCTGAGCGTTACACCTTTGAGCTACTCGCTGTCGTCATGCGGTTGCTATAATTCGCGCGCCCTAGCCGCCAGACAGCGTCGCGTTCTTTGACTCTCTTTCGTATGCGAGTAGATACCTTGGATAAACACAGTGCTCCCGAGTTTCATTCTTCATTTTATGGCCCGCGTTACTGGCCAACCTGGTTGTTGCTGGCTTTTTTCCGTATCTGCGCGCGCTTACCGGTATCCGTTAACCTTGCGATTGGCCGGTTTATCGGTGTGTTGTTCAACCTGTTGGCGCCCTCTCGCCGCCGTATTGCTGAGACCAACATAGCGCTCTGTTTTCCACAGCTGGATGCGCGTGCGCAGAAAAAAATGGTTGATGGTGTCATCCGCAATTGCGGCATTAGCATTATGGAATCGGCCATGGCGCTTTGGGGGCAAGAGAATAAACTGCTTGATCGCCATAGTATCGAGGGACTAGAGCACCTTGGCGCTGCAAAGGCGAATGGTCAGGGGGTGCTTTTAGTAGGGTGTCACTTTACGACCATGGATCCGGCGGGGCGAATATTTGCCTCTCACGCTGAGGTGCATATGCTGTATCGCAAAGACCCCAATCCATTATTGGCTTATGAGCTGATCAAGGCGCGCGAAAAATATCTCAGTTCGGCAATTGTGTTTAGCGATATGCGCCAGTTGATTAAAAAATTACGTCAGGGCGAAGCGGTTTGGTACGCGCCCGATCAGGATTCCGGTAGGGATCAAAGCGTATTCGCACCGTTCTTTGGTGTACCTGCCGCTACCGTGTTGGGCACGGCACGCATTGCGCGACTGGCGCGCGCGGTGGTTTTACCCTATGCCCACTACCGTGATGACAACGGCCACTACCAACTTATCATTGGTGCACCGCTCGCCAATTTTCCTGCGGGCGATGATGTGCTTGATGCGACTCGCATTAACAATGTTATCGAAGACATGGTGCGCGTGAAGCCAGACCAGTACCTTTGGGTGCATCGCCGCTTTAAAACGCGCCCTGCAGGCGAGCCGGGTTTCTACAAGAAAAAGAAGTGACGCGTTGCGCAGGGCAATTTGCCGTCAAAACTTACTAAAACAGATTAAGTTTAATTGGCCTATGCTATAAAGCCGCCAATTGTTAGGGTTCGCCGCAAACCTTGAAGCTTGAGGAGATAAACACCGATGTTAAGAATGTTTAAAGTTCAAGGTCATACTCTGCGTGAAGACAAGCAGCCAGATGAAAATACCAAGCTCGCATTGAACTCGGCGCTTTGGATCGACGCCCGTGAGCCGACCGATGAAGAGCGTGAAGAATTAAATACCTTCCTGCGCGCTGAACTGCCTGAGTCAGACGATGTAGAAGAGATCGAATTCTCGGCGCGCTATTTTCAGGATGGTGTCGGCATTCACGTTCACTCACTCTTCCTTGCTCCTGGTGAGTCGGGCCGTCATAGCACCGCGACGGTTGCGTTCATTTTGCAAGAAAAGCGTCTGATTTCTGTGCGCGATGGCGATTTGGCTGACTTTCGCCTGTTGCGCATGCGCGCCCGTGCCGGTCAGGTGCAGGTGTCATCGCCACAGGATTTGCTGGTGACCATGTTTGAGCAGAAAGTGGAAAACCTCGCAGACGCCCTTGAGGATATCCATCGCAAGCTTGAAGAGGTCAGTCACATGGTCTTGGAGGATGCCGATGCAGAGCTGGAAGATGCCATCGATCAACTTGCCAAACT
This sequence comes from uncultured Cellvibrio sp., assembly GCA_903858205.1. Lineage (GTDB taxonomy): Bacteria > Pseudomonadota > Gammaproteobacteria > Pseudomonadales > Cellvibrionaceae > Cellvibrio. The sequence continues at coordinate 622 of CAIOHY010000349.1, read as the reverse complement.
CGAGGATAGCAACGGGAAAATCCGCTTGTGCCTGATGGATACCCAGCGTTCAATTTCGTTTTTGCAGCGTCACCTGCGTGAATCCTTTGAATTGCAGGAGACGGCGCGGGAGATCAAGCGCGATGTGGACACGCTCATGTCGCACACTGCCTTCTTGTTCGACAAGATCAACTTCCTGATGGACTCGACGCAAGGTTTTATTAACATCGAACAAAACCAGATCATTAAGATCTTTTCGATAGCCGCCATGGTATTCCTGCCTCCCACAGTCGTTGCCAGTGCTTATGGGATGAACTTTGAGTTTATCCCGCATAGCCATTGGAAGTACGGTTTTGCGGTTGCAGTGCTCCTCATGCTGCTTTCCGCCGTGTTGCCTTACTGGTATTTCAAACGTAAAGACTGGCTTTAGGGCGTTCGATTTGCCGGCCATAAAAAAACCGCACTGGGCAACCACTGCGGATTTTTTATAGCCTCAATACAGAGTCCCCCGTTAAAAACCACCCAACCCATTAATTCCAAAAGAAAAAATGGGTAAAAATAACCCTCCAAATTGCAAGAAAAGCACGCTAGACTGTGCAAAAGCTTGCAATTTGTAGAGTGTTATTTATGAAACCTCGCCCAC
>CAIOHY010000348.1 GCA_903858205.1 uncultured Cellvibrio sp. | reverse complement strand
GCTTTATCGGTTTTTTCCCAAGTAAAATCGGGCAGCTCGCGACCAAAGTGACCGTAGGCCGCTGTCTGGCGATAAATCGGGCGTTTCAAATCGAGCATTTGAATTAGTCCACGTGGACGCAGATCAAAATGTTCGCGAATCAAATTAATAATCTCGCTGTCAGCAATTTTTCCGGTGCCAAAAGTATTGATTGAAATTGACGTGGGTTCTGCAACACCAATCGCATAGCTCACCTGAATTTCGCATTTGTCAGCCAAGCCAGCTGCGACAATATTTTTTGCAACATAACGGCCTGCATAAGCGGCAGAGCGGTCTACTTTTGATGGGTCTTTACCGGAGAAAGCACCGCCACCGTGACGTGCCATGCCGCCGTAGGAATCGACAATAATTTTGCGCCCTGTCAGACCACAATCACCTACCGGGCCGCCGATAATAAATTGGCCAGTGGGGTTGATGTGATACTGAGTATCTTTGTGCAACCATTCAGCAGGTAATACGTGCGCGATAATTAATTCGCGCACAGCTTCGTGAATTTCTGCTTGTTTTACATTGGGGCTGTGTTGAGTTGAAAGAACAACCGCATCAACTGCGACGGGTTTGCCATTTTCGTAGCGTAAAGTCACCTGGCTCTTCGCGTCGGGGCGCAGCCAGGGCAATACGCCGCTCTTGCGCAGTTGTGCTTGTTTTTCCACCAGACGGTGTGCATAAAAAATCGGTGCGGGCATTAATACCGCTGTTTCATTGGTGGCATAACCGAACATTAACCCCTGATCGCCTGCGCCCAAATCTTTATCGTCACCTTCATCAACGCCCTTGGCGATATCGGCAGATTGTTTACCAATCGCATTTAATACCGCGCAACTTGCACCATCAAAGCCAACATCACTGGAGTTGTAGCCGATATCCAAAATTACCTGGCGAATCAAATCTTCCAGGTCGACATAGGTGGATGTGCGCACTTCACCGGCGACAATCGCCATGCCGGTTTTTACCAGCGTCTCCACCGCAACGCGTGCGTTGGGGTCATCTTTTAAAATCGCATCGAGCACCGCATCAGAAATTTGATCCGCTAATTTATCGGGATGGCCTTCAGAAACGGATTCGGAGGTAAAGACGGAATATTCGGACATGGATTTTTCCTTGCAATAATATTAAAGAAACTTGTAGCCCGTATGGAGTGAAACGTAATACGGGGTTTTTATTCACATCATCAATCGTTCCCGTATTTCGTTACACTCCATACGGGCTACGTATTAAATTATTAAAAAGTTAAAAATTCGCTGGTTTAAAAAATTGTCGCAATTGAATTTGGAATCCGTTGCGCAACGCAAAGTACACGCTCTGGCCTTCATCCAATTTTGCCGCCTGCGCCCAGCGCGAGAAATCCTGCGGCTCAAAGCCCTGCCATAAATCGCCGCAGGCTTCGCGTGCCCAGGCTTGTTCGTGGCGACAGAGATCGCAGATCAGCAGTGCGCCGCCGGGAGCCAAGACATTGCTGAGATCTTGAAAAATATCGGCGGGCGATGGTGTGTGGTGCAGCACCATATTCACCAATATGCAATCGGCTAATACTTTGTGGCCGAGTAAACTTTGCGTATCGCCGTGGATAAATTCGATATTGCGCAGATTTTTTTCGCTGGCAAAGGCGCGCGCTTTGTCGAGCATGTTGGCGGCATTATCGAGTGCAATTACGTGATTAAATTGTTGTGCAATCACCGCCAAAAATTCGCCTTCGCCCGGGCCGATTTCGAGCGCGAGTTTTTTATCGCGCAAGGCAGTGTTGTTGAGCAACTGCGTCATTTGCTCCGCGTAGACGGGGTAGCTGGCAATCAAATCTTGCTGCGCACGAAATTTATCGGCGTTCTCGCTAAAAAATTGTTGTGCGGCTTGGCTGCGCTCTTGCTGCAATTCGCGGATGGGTTCGCGCAAGTGATCGGCAATCGGCAGCGTATCCAGAGTCGCGAACAATTGTTGCTGCAGTGCAGCGAGCGGATGATCTGGCGCTAAATAGGCGCGGCGATAAAAAATCGAATTGGCTTCACGGCGCGAACTCAACAGGCCGGCATTGTTGAGCACTTTAAGGTGATGGCTCATGCCCGACTGTTTGATCGAAAAAATCCGACACAGCTCCAATACCCCGAACGAATCCTGGCTGAGCACTCGCAAGATTTCCAAGCGCAATGGGTCGCCCGCCGCCTTGAGCAGGTTAGCGAGTGGACTGAGCGGCGTTTCCAGTTCGACGACATCGGTCAGAACAGGCAGCGTGCTTGGGTCGTTGGGCAGGGATTGGTTCATGGTGTGATCAATTAGTGGCAAGTGCTGTGCAGTCTAGCAGCCCAAAAAACCTATATCAAAATATTTTGATATAGGTTTTAGGCTTTTTTGTGAGGATTTGTTCTGAATGGATGCTTTTTCGATCTGTAGTGCCCTGTTTATGGATTAATTGTGTCGATCAGGCCGCTTATTCCTTTACGGGCGGCGCTTGCTGGGCGAAAATGCCAGCCCATTTTGTCAGTGGGCGCTTGCGTAATCATGAGCGCGCACTCCCAGCGACGGCGGCTGGAATCCAACGACACAAAAGCCCGCCAGAGGCCTGTAATAAGTGGCAATTGCCCATTAGTGCTTTGCAACCCAAGGGTGCCCTGAACCGCGCAGACGGCCAGGCAAACCGCGCCCACCACAACAGCAATCAACTTATCTTAGGAGCCTTGAGTTTCATGCCAACTCGCCAACATCTTGCCAATGCTATCCGTGTCCTTTCTATGGACGCCGTTCAAAAAGCTAACTCAGGCCACCCGGGCGCGCCCATGGGCATGGCGGATATCGCTGAAGTTCTGTGGAATGATTTTTTACAGCACAATCCACAAAACCCGGACTGGGCTGATCGCGACCGCTTCATCTTGTCGAACGGCCACGGCTCCATGCTGATTTACTCGCTGTTGCATCTGAGCGGTTATGCAGTCTCTATTGAAGACCTGCAACAATTCCGTCAATTACACTCCAACACGCCCGGTCACCCGGAGCGTGGTTACACTCCCGGCGTTGAAACCACTACGGGTCCATTGGGCCAAGGTATTGCTAACGCCGTTGGTTTTGCACTGGCTGAAAAAGTGCTCGCGGCACAATTCAATCGCGACGGCCATGACGTGGTTAATCACTTCACCTACTGCTTCCTCGGCGATGGCTGCATGATGGAAGGTGTTTCCCACGAGGCCTGCTCGCTGGCCGGCACCTTGGGCTTGGGCAAACTCATCGCCTTCTACGATGACAACGGTATTTCTATCGACGGCCATGTTGAAGGCTGGTTTACCGATGACACACCAAAACGTTTCGAAGCCTACGGCTGGCATGTAATCCCGGCGGTTGACGGCCACAACCCTGATGCAATCAAAGCGGCAATCGAAGCTGCACGTGCTGAAACCAGCAAGCCAACCTTGATCGTTACCAAAACCGTTATTGGTTTCGGCTCGCCGAACAAACAAGGTTCACACGATTGCCACGGCTCACCACTCGGTTTGGAAGAAGTGGCCTTGGTACGTAAAACCCTGAACTGGGAATACGAGCCATTTGTGGTTCCAGCGGATGTTTACGCTGGTTGGGATGCCAAAGAAAAAGGTGCTGCAAAAGAAAAAGCCTGGAACGAAAAATTTGCTGCATATAAAACTGCTCATCCAGAATTGGCTGCCGAATTTGATCGCCGCGTAATCAAAGGCGAATTGCCAGCGGACTTTGCTGCAAAAGCAGAAGCCCTTATCGCTGAGACCCAAGCCAAAGGCGAAAAAATTGCGAGCCGTAAAGCCTCGCAAAATACCATCGCGTCTTTTGTTGAATGGTTGCCAGAAATCCTCGGCGGTTCTGCTGACCTCGCTGGCTCCAACCTGACCTTGGTGAAAAAATCCAAAGGTGTAGAAGCGGGTGATGCGAGCGGTAACTACGTGTATTACGGTGTGCGCGAATTTGGTATGAGCGCAATCATGAACGGTGTTTCCGCTCACGGTGGATTTATTGCTTACGGCGCAACCTTCCTGATGTTCCAACAATACGCTGCTAACGCGGTGCGTATGTCAGCGCTGATGAAATTGCGCAACGTGTTTGTTTATACCCACGATTCAATCGGCCAAGGCGAAGACGGCCCGACTCACCAACCCATTGAAGTCTTGGGCAGTCTGCGTTTGACCCCGAATCTGGATACCTGGCGTCCGGCAGACAGCACTGAATCAGTCGTCGCCTGGAAAGCAGCGGTCGAGCGTAAAGATGGCCCAGCCGCTTTGGTATTCAGCCGTCAGAATCTGGATTTCTTTGCGCGCACTCCAGAGCAAGTCGCCAACATCGCCAAAGGCGGTTATGTATTGGTTGATTCTGTGGGCGAGCCAGAAGCTATCCTGATCGCAACCGGTTCAGAAGTAGGCGTTACTGTGAAAGCCGCAGAAGCCCTCAAAGCCAAAGGCAAAAACATTCGCGTTGTGTCTATGCCATCGACCTCTGTGTTTGATCAACAGGACGTTGCCTACAAAGAGTCCGTGCTGCCAATCAGCGTAGGCGCGCGCGTTGCAATCGAAACTGCGCACGCTGACTATTGGTACAAATACGTCGGCTTCGATGGTCGCATCATCGGCATGACCACTTTCGGTGAATCAGCACCGGGCAATAAATTACTCGAACACTTCGGCTTCACTGTCGATAATATCGTAACGACCGTTGAAGAATTGCTGGAAGACTAAGCAACAAAAAACACCCGGCGCGAGTCGGGTGTTTTGTTTTATCGCAAGTTTTTTGAATTATTCACAGCCATGTGAAATATAAAAAGGCATTTGGTTTTATTCGGAGCTTCTTCGTAAAGGTGAAAAACATGACCGTAAAATTAATGAAAGACCAGGATCTCGCTGGCAAACGTGTATTGATTCGTCAGGATTTGAACGTGCCATTGGAAGATGGTCGCATCACGTCTGCTGTGCGTATCGATGCATCTATTCCCACCATTCAAGCGGCACTTGCTGCTGGTGCAAAAGTGATGGTGATGTCGCATCTCGGTCGCCCTGATGAAGGTGTTTATGAAGAGGCTTCTTCATTGGCGCCAGTGGCAAAATATTTGAGCGAAAAACTGGGTCGCGCTGTGCCACTCGTTAAAAACTGGGTTGACGGTTTTACGATGGAAGGCGATTTGGTGTTGTTGGAAAACGTGCGCTTCAATGTAGGCGAAGGCAAAAACACTGATGAACTGAGCAAAAAAATGGCGGCGTTGTGTGATGTGTTTGTAATGGATGCATTTGGCACCGCGCACCGCGCGCAAGCATCAACGCACGGCGTTGCAAAATTTGCACCTATCGCCTGTGCGGGCCCATTGTTGGCGGGTGAATTGGAAGCATTGGCAAAAGTGCTCGACAATCCTGCGCGCCCACTGGTGGCTATCGTTGGTGGTTCAAAAGTGTCTACCAAATTGAGTGTATTGGATGCGCTGTCAAAAATCGCCGACATCCTTATTGTTGGCGGCGGTATTTCTAACACTTTTGTTGCAGCTGCCGGCAACCAGGTGGGCAATTCACTGTACGAAAAAGATTTGATTCCTGAAGCGCAGCGCTTGTGCAAAACCACTGAAGTGGTTTTTGCGACTGATGTGCGTGTTACCAAAGAAGGTTTCAAATCCTGGAACCACAACTCAGTCGCGACGGTTAAAAAGCCAAGCGAAATTCAGGCTGACGAAGAAATTATCGACTACGGCCCTGAAACTGCAGCGCGCGTTGCGGACATTATCAAAAACGCCAAAACCGTATTGTGGAATGGCCCTTGCGGCGTGTTTGAATTCGATGCGTTTGCAAAAGGTACTGAAACCATTTCACGCGCAATTGCTGATAGCGAAGCGTTTTCTGTTGCGGGTGGTGGCGATACTTTGGCGGCAATCGATAAGTGGAACCTGGCTGACAAAATTTCTTACGTGTCTACCGGCGGTGGTGCTTTCCTGGAATTTGTTGAAGGAAAAGTATTGCCAGCGGTAGCGATTTTGGAAGAGCGCGCCAAGGGCTAAATCCTCCCAGTGCAATCGACAGTGCTCAAATAAAAAATGCCGGTAGCAAACACTACCGGCATTTTTTTTGACTTTTTTGAAAAGCCCAATCAAACAAAAATTAATCGCGCTTGCTGTTAGTTTGGAAGAGGCGCTGTTTGTCGCGCGCCCAGTCGCGTTCTTTTTCGGTTTCGCGTTTATCGTGCAGTTGTTTACCCTTGGCGATGGCAATTTCTAATTTAATTAAATGCTCTTTCCAGTAGAGTGCTGTGGGTACAACGGTGTAGCCTTTTTGCTCGACGGCTTCTTGCAGGCGAGTAATTTCGCGGCGGTTGAGCAGGAGTTTGCGATTGCGGAAGGGATCCGTCACAAAATGCGTTGATGCGCTCAGCAGTGGTTGAATTTGCGCCGCTTGCAGCCAGGCTTCGTTATTTTTGAAAATTACGTAGCAGTCAGTGATATTGCCTTTGCCTGCGCGTAGGCTTTTGACTTCCCAGCCAGTGAGTGCGATGCCCGCTTCAAAGCGGTCATGCAGTTCGTAATCGAACTTGGCTTTTTTGTTGAGGGCGATGGTGCTGCCTTGGTTTTTTTGCGTTTTTTTGGCCATGAACTCACTGCTACTCGGGGTATGTCGTCAAACGGGCGGGCATTATATCGGCAAAGTCCGCGCTCTGTCTTGATATCAACCGGCCTTGGGCTTATACGGCCGCTGCAATCTAGGTACAATTCGCAATCGATTGCTAATCTAACGCGCTATTTCTGGTGCGATCTGTGCTTAACCAACAATAACGATATCCTTATCAGGGTTAATAGAGGAACAGCGCGTGAAGCCACTTAAACAACACACGATTTGGGGAATGCGCGGCAGTTTTATTTTAGCTGCGACGGGTTCGGCGGTTGGTCTGGGCAATATCTGGAAGTTTCCCTACATCACCGGCGAGAACGGCGGCGGTGCATTTGTATTGATGTATTTGCTGTGCGTTGCCTGTATTGGTATACCGATCATGATGGCAGAGATTTTGATGGGTCGCCGTGCGCGCGCCAATCCTATCATGGCAACCGGCGAACTCTGCGAGCAGGCCGGCGTGAGCAAGGCTTGGACCGGGTTGGCTTGGCTGGGTGTGCTGGCGGGGTTGCTGATTTTGTCGTTTTACTCAGTCATTGCCGGTTGGACCCTGGAATATGCGCTTGCTGCTATTGAGGGAAAATTTGCCGGTCTGACGGGCGAGACATCGCAAGCGCTGTTTGATGGCTTACTCGCTGATCCTGGTTTGATGGTGCAATGGCACTCGCTGTTTATTGTAATGACCGTAGCGGTGCTGGCACTTGGTGTTACACGCGGCCTTGAGTCAGCCGTGCGCTGGATGATGCCACTCCTGTTTGTGCTGTTGCTGATCTTGCTCGGTTGCGCCATTAAAGAAGGTGAATTTGTTACCTCGCTGCGTTTTATGTTCAGTTTCAAATTTGAGGATTTGTCCTGGGAGGCGGCGCAAGTTGCCATGGGGCACTCCTTTTTTACCCTCAGCTTGGGGATGGGTGCGATTATGGCCTACGGGGCTTACATGCCCAGTAACCAGTCGGTGGGGCAGACGGTATTAATTGTCGCGATTCTGGATACGCTCGTCGCGCTCATTGCCGGCGTTGCCATCTTCGCGTTTGTGTTTGCGACTCCCGGCATTAGCCCCGGTGCCGGGCCGGGTTTGATGTTTGTGACCCTGCCGGTCGCCTTTGGCAATATGGGCGCTGGTTTGGTGATCGGCTCGGTATTTTTTGTGATGGTCATTCTGGCGGCATGGACGTCAACAATCTCCTTGTTGGAGCCGGGCGTCGCCTATCTGAATGAGCGCTTTGGGCTGCACCGTATTTTCGCCAGCCTGTTGTTGGGGGCAATTTCCTGGTTTATTGGTTTGGGTTCGGTGTATTCATTTAATGAATGGTCGGAACTGCAATTTTTGTGGGGCAAAAACTTTTTTGACAGCATGGATTTTGTGGCGACCAACATTATGCTGCCGCTCGGTGGGGTACTGATCGCGCTGTTTACCGGTTGGAAATTGCGTGATGGCATTATCCTGCACGATTTGAAATTTGAATCAGCTTGGGTATTTCGCCTGTGGCGCCCGGTGCTGAAATACCTATCGCCCATCGCGGTACTGGTGATTTTGTACAACGGTATTTTCCCCGTATTGCGCGCGGTGTTTGTCGAGTAATTTTTGTGGAGTAACACCTTTGGCACATCGGGTAGAGAGATCGGCGCTGGTAAATTATTCGGCTGCGCAAATGTTTGATTTGATTAACGATATAGAAGCCTATCCACAATTTATGGATGGCTGTGCCGGAGCGAAAATTCTCGCCCGTGGGGATGATTGGTTGGAAGCGCGGCTAGAGCTGAGTAAAGCCGGTGTGAGCCAGGCGTTTGTCACGCGCAACCAATTGTTGCCACCGCACACGATGACGATGAATCTCGTTGATGGGCCGTTTAAATACTTGCGCGGCGTTTGGCGTTTTACCCCCTTGGGTGAGCAAGCTTGTAAAGTCACCTTTGAATTGGAGTTTGAATTGCAAAACCGTCTGTTGGGTATGGCGGTGGGCAAGTTGTTTGAGGGTGTGAGCAATAAACAAGTGGATGCGCTCTGTGCACGCGCCAAGCAGGTGTATCAGTAATTCTTTTTCGTATTTTCTTACTTTGATGGAAAAAAAGCATGGCTGATTTTGATCTGATCCGTGTGGAAGTGGCCTACGCACTGCCGCACAAACAAAAAATTATCGCGCTTCTGGTCGAGCCGGGAACTACCGCACTCAGCGCAGTGCAGCGCTCCAAGATTAGTGACCACTTTCCCGATTTGGATATCACCACCGCTAAGCTGGGTATTTTTGGTCAGTCGCTTGGCACCAAGGGCATGGATAGCGCCGACAAACACGTCCTGCATGCCGGAGACCGCGTAGAAATTTATCGCCCGCTGGCCTCGGACCCCAAAGATGCGCGGCGCAAACGCGCGGAAAAGGCCGATAGCGCCAAACCCGATCTCACTGCCAGCGAATCATCAGGCGCTGCTGATTAGCCCTTCCTTCCTCTCTTTGTCTCGCCTTTTTCGGGTTTGTACGGCTGATCAACTGTGATCAGCCGTATGCCGGCCTGCTTCGCCAAAAAATTGCACTACACTGGGGTAATACTGCACCGCTAGTGGTCGCCGGCATTCGCTATAACAACAAGCCTGAGAGACTTCATGTTGCTGAAATACAAACGCTTCTATCGCTGGCTACCCTGGCTTGCTGCCTTGGGTCTGTCGGCGGTATTCATACTGTTTATGTTTGCGGATTTACGGGTGCATCAGCAGGTGTGGCAGGAGCGGTTGAACTGGAGCACCCAAACCCAAAAGAATCATCTGGATACCGCAGGGCGCGATCTCACCCAGCAGGCAATGCTGCTGGCACAGCTGATTGGCCGTGATCGCCATGTTGTTGATCACTTGCGCAGAGCACATGAGGTGTTGGTGACTGATGCGGGTACCGGCGGCGAACCCTTGCATTTGTTGCGGCAAAACTTACAGGCGCAGTTGCAGGACTATTGGAATGGCATGGAGCCGCTGGGTGTGAAGCAATTGGGTATTTATCTGGCTCCCGGCGCGGTCAGTTTTTTGCGCATGCACCGCCCTGATCGTTACGGCGATAGCCTGAGTGGTCTGCGCCCGCTGATCACCAATGCCTTTAGCTCCGGTGTTCCCACCTGGGGGATTGATGTCGCTCGGCAAGGGAGTGGTTATCGTGCGGTGCTGCCAATTACCGCCAAAGAAGACGAAACCGGCGGGGTCATCGCGGTTATCGAGGTTGGCATGTCATCCCTTCCCCAAAAGAGCGCGGAGCAGGCGTCCGACATCCAAATGGCGGTTTTTCTGCGCAAGGCAGCCGTTGAACACATCCTCTGGGAGCAGACCCGGCAGGAACTCAACCAGCGCAATCACACCACCGTTGATGATTGGCGCCTTGAGGAGACAACTGATCCGCAGCTCCATGCTTGGTGGAGCCAGGGTATGGTGCCCATCAACCAGCAGGGGCAGCTCTTGCACAGCGGCAGCAAAACCTATGTCGCGTCTTGGTGGCCGCTCCAGGAATCGGGTTTGACGGTGCAGGAGTCAGGGCTGGCGATGCTGGTGTGGAGCGACATCACATCAACCTACCAGGATTATTCGACTATCCGCCAGCGGGTGATCGCCAAATGGATGATGGTGCTGGTGTGTGCACTGCTCTTGCTGCTGGCATTTGTTCATTTCAATCGCCGCTATTTACAGGCCTTGATTGAACAATACGGTCAGCAGTTGCGCGCTGAGCATGTGGTGAGCGAGCAGGCGCGCCAACGGCTGGCCTTGGCCTTACGCTCCAGCGACTCAGGTTTTTGGGAGTGGGATATCACCCACGACAAAGCGCGCTTCTCACCTGAGTGGCGGCAGTTGTGCGGGATAGGGCCTGAATCGCCCAACTCGCTTGATCTGGATGAGTGGATGAGCAGAGTCCACCCGGCTGACAAGCGCACGAGCTACAGCGACATTATTCGTCACATCAAAGGCGAAACGCCGATGTACGAAAATGAGTACCGGCTCAAAGTTCATGATGGCAGCTACAAGTGGATTCTCACTCGCGGTAAGGTCGTTGAGCGGACTCCGGATGGCAGGGCGGCGCTGATGCTGGGCGTTTACACCGACATTACCGAGCACAAAAACACCGAGCTGATCAGTATTCGCCAACAGGCGGCGCTGCACTCACTTAATGAAATCGCTTCGCTCTCGGCCGTTGATCCAGACGAACAGTTGCGCCGGGCGCTCAGCCTTGGGGCGCGCTATCTGGGTTTAAGCAGCGGCGTCATTAGCCAGATTAAGGGCGCTGAATACCATATTTATATGCAATTTTCCGCGCAGGACTCACTGGATACTCCGTCCGTCCGTCTCGTCGCTAAAACCTACTGCAGCCTCACTGTCGCGCAGCAAGATGTGGTGGCGGAAGATGACATACCCTCAAGCAGCTATCGCCAGCATCCGGGTTATCTACAAAGTCGCATCGAAACCTATATAGGCGCGCCGCTTTGGGTGGGCGGGAAGATTTTTGGCACGCTCTGTTTTCATGCGCGCAAGACACGCCACCATCAGTACGATTCGCTGGATAAGGACTTTGTGCGTTTGCTCGCGCGTTGGATTAGTTCCGTGGTGGAGCGCTCACAGCATGGCGCCGAGAAAAAAGACATTTTGCAGCGCTTCCAAAAACTCAGTGAGCGCCTGCCGGGTTTTTTGTATCAATTCCAGCTTCGGCCAGATGGCACTTCATTTTTTCCCTACGCGAGCCCCGGCATCAAGAATATTTACGGCGTAACCTCCGAGGAGGTGGCGGTATCGGCGAGCAACATGTTTAGCGCACTACATCCGGACGACGCCGGATGGGTGGGCGAGGGCATCTCTTACTCAGCGGCCCATCTCACGCCTTGGGTGGCCACAGTGCGCGTCAATAATCCCCAGCGCGGCATGATCTGGACGCACGTAGAGTCCATTCCCGAAAAATTGGAAGACGGCAGTGTGCTCTGGCATGGCTATGTTTCGGATATCACCCCGCTCAAACAGACCGAGCTGCAATTAAAAGAGACCAACTCGCTGCGCAAAGCGATTCTCGATGCCGCCAGCGTGTCGATTATCTCAACCGATCAAAATGGCGTAATTAAAACGTTCAATCACGGTGCCGAAATCATGCTCGGGTACTCGGCTGAAGAAATGATCGATAAGCAGACGCCCGCCCTTATTCATTTGCCCGAGGAAATTGCAGCCCATGCCCAGCGCTTGAGCCGCGAATTGGGATACGAGGTGAATGTCGGTTTTGAAAGCTTTATCGCCAAGGCGCGTGAAGGCAGCGACGATGAAAATGAGTGGCATTATGTGCGCAAAGATGGCGGCCAATTCCCTGTATTGCTGACCGTCTCGGCGTTGCGCGACCCCGAAGGCGAGATTACCGGTTACCTTGGCATTGCGCGGGATATCAGCGAAATAAAACGCATCGATAAAATGAAAAATGAATTTATTTCCACCGTCAGCCACGAATTACGTACGCCCTTGACCGCCATCAGCGGCGCACTCGGAATTGTTGTAAACGGTCTTGCGGGAGAATTGCCGGCGCAGTCTGTGCGGATGATCCAAATCGCGCACAACAATTCGCAGCGTCTGATTCATCTGGTGAATGATTTACTGGATATGGAAAAGTTGGTCGCGGGCAAAATGCATTTTGATATTCAACAGCAAATGCTCCTGCCGATCATTCAGCACAGTATTGAATCCAATGCCGCGTTTGCCCAGCAGTATGGCGTGACCTATCAATTGCTGCCCGGTGCCGATGTAAAAGTGGCGGTCGATCAACAGCGCTTGTTACAAGTGTTGGCGAATTATTTATCCAATGCCGCGAAATTTTCCCCACTTAATGATGTGGTAAGTATTCGTGTGGATTTCCATTTTGGCAGTGTGCGTGTCAGCGTTAGCGATAAGGGCCCGGGAATACCCGAGAGTTTTCGTTCGCGCCTGTTTCAAAAATTTTCGCAGGCCGACTCATCGGATACTCGTCAAAAAGGCGGCACTGGTTTGGGGCTCGCTATCTGCAAAGAAATTATTGAGCGGATGGGCGGCAAGGTCGGTGTCGATTCAGTGCCCGGCGAAGGCGCCAGTTTTTATTTCGACTTGCCCTGTGAGGACACAACACGAAAAACACCCTCCACACGGAACGAGCCAACAAAAGTTAAACCCTATCTGCTGGTGATAGAAGATGATGTTGAAGTCGCAGAAGTATTGGTCGCGGCCCTGGCTACACAGAAATACGATGTGGACTGCGCAATGACCGGCCAGTCGGCACTGGAGCATTTACAGTTGCGCGACTACGATTTGATCACACTGGATTTGCAGTTGCCGGATATGAACGGCCTCGCCATCGTCGATCACATTCGCCAGCAGGAGTCCCATCGGCCCAAGGGCGCGAATAAAGTGCCCATCGTCATTGTCACGGGCGCGATCAATGAAGGTAAAAGCAGTCAGCCCGCGCTCGGTTCGGATAAGGGTATTTTTTGGCTGCAAAAACCCTTGATTGATGGGCAATTGGAAGAGCTGATTGCACAGGTGTTCGAGAAAAAGGTCAGCGCAGCTGAGGAATCACAATGAAAGCGCCCTTGCCCATCAATGAAAATGAGCGGCTCGCGCATTTGCATCGCCTCGATATTCTGGATACGGTGCCGGAGCCGAGTTTTGATGCTATCGCACAGCTGGCAATGAACCTGTGTCAGGTACCCATTGCGGTTGTTTCGCTCGTCGATACCGAGCGTCAGTGGTTTAAGAGTTGCCTCGGCTTGGATGCCTCTGAAACCCCGCGTGATGTGGCGTTTTGCGCCCATGCGATTTTGCAGCCAAGCGAGGTGTTGGTGGTTGAGGATGCCTTACTGGACGCGCGCTTTAGCGACAATGGCTTGGTACTGGGTGCACCCTTCATTCGTTTTTATGCGGGCGCGCCACTGGTAACCGAATCGGGCAATGCACTCGGAACTCTGTGTGTGATTGATTACGTGCCCCGGCAATTGAATCCAATACAAATAAGTTCACTCCAATTACTCGCAGGCCAGGTCATGCAACTGCTCAAATTTCGCGAGAGCAACATGGCATTGGACTATGAACGGGAAAATTTGGATTTAGTGATTCGCGGAACCAATATCGGCACCTGGCAATGGAATATTCAAACTGGCGAAACTATTTTTAACGAGCGTTGGGCAGAGATTTTGGGTTATAGCCTTGCTGAATTAGCGCCGATTTCAATTAACACCTGGATTGAATTAGCGCACCCCGAGGATTTGGAAAAATCAAGCGAGCTTATTGCGCAGCATTTGCGCGGAGAAATCGAGTATTACGATTGTAAGTGCCGTATGCGCCATAGAGACGGCTACTGGGTCTGGGTTCATGATCGCGGGCGAGTGTCGCGGCTGGACGATAATGGAAAACCTCTGTGGATGTCGGGCACACACGCGGATATTAGTGAGCTGCAGTCATCACAACAAAAGTTGCGTGACAGCGAAGACCGGCTGCAAAGCATGCTCAGCAATTTCCCCGGCGCTGCCTATCGTTGTGAGAACGATACCTCTTGGACAATGCTGTACCTCAGCGCCGCCGTAAAACAGTTAACGGGTTACGGCGCCCATGAATTTATTCGCAACGACTCACCACGCAGCTTTACCGACTTAACCCATCCGGACGACGTGGCTTGGATCGCTGAAAAAGTGCGTGCGGCCATCGCGGCGAAAGACGCTTTTGAACTGTTGTTTCGCTTGCGCCATGCCGATGGCCGTTGGTTATGGGTGCAAGAATTGGGGCGGGGAATTTACGATGAGCATGGCGATTTAAAGTACATCGATGGATTTATTTGGGATGTAACCCAAGCGGAGTTGGCAAATAAAGCCGTGCAGTTAAACGAGCAAAAATTATCTACACTCTATAGTCAGGCATCGATTGGAATCGCATTAAATGCACTGGATGACGGCCGCTATCTGGAATGCAATCCAGAGTTGTGTCGTCTAACGGGTTACACAGAAGCGGAATTAGTTGCGACCAATTTTTGGGATTTAACCCCCCAACTCTATCAGGCACAGGAACATCAACAACTGGAAAGCCTACGGACGACTGGGCGTTATGGCCCCTACGAAAAAGAATATCGGCATCGCGATGGCCACTTAATCCCGGTGTTGCTCAATGGTGTTCTGATTGAAGGCGCGGATGGTGAGCAGAAAATTTGGTCATTCATTCAGGATATTACCGAGCGTAAACGTATCGAGCGGATGAAGAACGAATTTGTGTCGGCAGTGAGCCATGAGCTGCGCACACCGCTCACCTCCATTTCGGGTTCGCTCGGGCTGGTGGTCAGTGGCGTCTTAGGTGAAATGCCCGACAAGATCACGAGTATGCTCGGCATTGCTGACAAAAATGCAAAACGGCTAACGGTATTAATTAACGATTTGCTCGATATGGAAAAAATCCTCGCGGGGAAAATGGAATTCGATATGCAGGAGCAATTGCTATTGCCGATTTTGGAAGCATCGCTTGAAAGCAATAAAGCCTATGCCGATACTTTTAACATTGATCTCGCACTGGATGTGGAGTCAGATCAACTGCGTGCCTGCGTCGATGCGCAACGTTTGCAACAGGTGCTGACGAATTTTATTTCTAACGCCGTGAAATTTTCTCCCCGAGAAGGGCAAGTTGAAATTCGCCTGTCACAACAAAACGGTATAGCGTTGATCGCCGTCGTCGATCATGGGCCCGGAATCAGCAACGAATTTCGCTCGCGAATTTTTCAAAAATTTGCACAAGCTGATTCATCAGACTCACGTCAGCGTGGCGGCACAGGTTTGGGGTTGGCGATCAGCAAAGCCTTTGTCGAGCAGATGCACGGCACGATTGGGTTTGAATCAGAACCCGGTCAAGGTGCGACGTTTTTTGCGGAATTTCCCCTTGCCGATAAACCCGCGGTAGCCTAATGATCGCGGCTTGTCATTAACTCTCATCAGGTGACCAGCATGAGTCAAGTGTTAAACCGAATTCTTTACGTTGAGGACGATCCGGATATCCAAGCCATCGCCATCATGGTGCTTGAAACAATCAACGGATTCACTCTTGAAGCTTGCAGCTCCGGCAGCGAGGCGCTCGCCAAGGCCGTGCAATTCAAACCGGATTTGGTGTTATTGGATGTGATGATGCCGGGTATGGATGGCCCGGAAACATTGAAAGGCTTGCGCGAGTTTCCCGAATTGGCGACGACCCCAGTGGTATTTATGACGGCTAAGGTACAGCCGCAGGAAGTGGCGGCTTATCTTGCGTTAGGTGCGGTTGGTGTTATCGCGAAACCCTTTGACCCCATGACTCTGGCACAGGAGTTGAGCGATATCTGGTCCAGGCATGCGGTTGCTTAACTGATACCGGACCAGAGCATATCGAGATTTTTAAATCCCCAGTCGTCGGGCGATTCGCGCCCGATAATTTTTTCTTTGCCTACCAGCTGCGCCAAATCCAAGGTTTCCTGAAGAATAGGCATTTTATTTTTTGCTGAGTAAAACACTTTTACGCGCGGGCTTAGCAGCGAGCTTTCATTTTGTTCCACCACCACGGCGAGCCGCCCGCTCTCCAATCGCACCAGCGAACCGATAGGGTAAATGCCCACCGTTTTGACGAAGGCCTGAAACACAATTTCATCAAAATGGCCTTTGCTCCACTCCGCCATTTTGCGGATCGAATCGGCCGGTGCCCAACCTTTTTTGTAGGGGCGATTTGAGGTGATTGCATCATACACATCGCACACCGCGCCCATTCTGGCGAACATGCTGATGGTGTCGCCTTTCAACCCGTGAGGATAACCGGTGCCGTCCATTTTTTCGTGATGATGCAGGCACACATCCAACACCATAGGGCTGACATCGTAACTATCAATCAGGATTTTAGCGCCCACTTCCGGGTGTGATTTCACAATCGCGAATTCGCTGTCGGTGAGTTTGCCCGGCTTGTTGAGCACCTTGAGAGGGATGCCAATTTTACCTATATCATGCAAAAGGCCTGCGAAACCGGCCTCGCGCACCATGTTCTCATCCAGATTCAATTGGCGTGCGAGGGCGATCATTAGCGCACAGACAGCAATCGAGTGCATATAGGTGTATTCGTCGGCGGTTTTCAGCCGCGCGAGACTGATTAAGGCGTGGGGTTGGCGCAGTACAGAATTGGAAATATCTTCAACCAGCGCGCGCGCCTGCTCTACTTGAATCGCCTTGCCCATACGGGCATCGCTAAACATTTCAATGACCGCTTCTTTGGCCTTGGCGCACAGTTTCGCGGCGGTTTGGATTTCTTCTTCCAGCGATACTTTTTCTTTGTTCTGGACTTTGTCGGCTTCCATCAAGAGCGCATCGGTTTCACGGTCAACTTCCTCTGCCGTTTTTCCCGGAATGACATTGGCAATATCGGTGCCTTGGATTACATCGATCCATAGCTCTTTTATGCCACTGGCTTGAATGGCCTGCAGATCTTTTTCATCGGTCAGTAAAAATTTTGTTTTCCCGAAAGGGTGCTCCATCCATGAACCGCAAAATTCACAAATGAACATACCTAACTGGATGTCTTTTACTGCGATTCGTTTAAGCATGTCATTCCACGGTCGGTGCGACGGCGAGTTAAAGGCAAGTGTGCTCACGAGAGTATAGACAGGGATTATTTATCGGGCAGAGCCAAGTGGGATTAATTTTTCTGCAGGCTAAAAGTCTTCGCGTGTTATTCCATTTGATTGGCTAAACGCGAAAATCACACCTATTATCCATCTTAGGCTTTTCGATACCGCTGGCACGGTAAGTGCGCATGTGGCTTTCGCGAGCGACGATAAAATCCTTACCGCCTCCCTGATATCGGCTACCCATGGATAAAAATGCTGAAATTGCGCTAAAACTTCAGGCATTACGTGATGACTATGCAGCGCGCTTGCCTGCGGAGATTCAATCGTTGCGCGCGCTGGTAAGTGACCTGAGTGATCCGGAGTTGCAGCGCGCCTCGCTCGATCAGCTCAGTCGGAAATTGCATAAATTGGCTGGTTCGGCGGGCAGTTTCGGTTTTCCCGAACTCGGCAAACAAGCAAAGAAACTGGAGCTACAGGCGCAGGCTTGGCTTGCGGCGAATCAGTTGGACATGGGGATGTTGCGCGTATTTGCGGTTGCCATCAGCGCTCTTGATGGAGAGGTAACAGGCGACACCACCAAAAAAATCCCGCTGGTATCGCAGAGCGCTCCGCTGAAGACCAACACACTGATTTATGTTTTGGAAGATGACTCGGATGTCGCCGACGAAGTCAGCATGACTCTGCGCCACTTTGGTCATCAAGTGGTGCACTTTGCTACTATCGCTGCCGCCGAGGTTGAGGTGTTGCGCCGCCCGCCGGATTTTATGATCTGTGACATTATGTTCACCGAAG
>CAIOHY010000347.1 GCA_903858205.1 uncultured Cellvibrio sp. | reverse complement strand
GAGAGCGCTAATTTTCCACCGTCTAATGCATCAACCAAGGGGTGATATTTTTGCGGACGGATGTTCATACCTTCTAAAATTGAATACCAACTTGATGTACCAAACAAATCCGCTTCGTTCACAACTAATTGCCCACGCTGGCGAAAAATAGCCACTTTCTCCTGCAAGGATTCAGGCACTGCCATATTTTTACAGCGGCGCCAAAAATCCGTATCCTCACGTTGCGTAGTGCAATAATGCAGGATTATAAAATCGCGCACTTCCAAATAATCTTTATCCATATGCGCATTGAACTGCTGCTCCAAGAGCGGATTAAAATCCCTATCGGGAAATTGGCGAATAAAATTAACCAAGCCTTTGTAAACCAAATGAATCGCCGTGGATTCCAAAGGCTCCAAGAAACCAGATGCCAAACCCAAGGCCAAACAGTTTTTGTGCCAGATTTTTTTTCGTTTTCCAGTCACAAACGGAATAATACGCGGCTCATTCACCAATTTTCCTTTTACTGCGCTGAGCAATGTCTGCGTTGCTTCGTCGTCGGAACAATAGTCGCTCGCGAACACATACCCATTGCCAGTGCGATGCTGTAACGGAATTCGCCATGTCCAGCCAGCATCTCGCGCACAAGCGACGGTATAAGGTGGCGGTTCGCCTGCATTTTCTGTTTGCACTGCTACAGCACGATTACAAGGTAAATAATTCGACCAATTTTCATAACCAACCTTGAGTGTTTCTTCGATCAATAAACCTTTAAATCCGGTGCAATCAATAAAAAAATCGGCTGCGATATTTTGCCCGTCCGCCAAATGAATGGATTCGATAAAACCGCGCTGATCCAGCGCAACGGAATTTACGGTAGATTCAATACGCGTCACGCCTTTTTGCCGGGCAATATCGCGCAAGTAGCGCGCGGCCATCACCGCATCCAAATGCAATGCATATCCATAACTCGCCAGCGGAGTATTTTGCAGCGGGGTTTCCACCATAAATTTGTGCTGCTCGGCCATAATCGCAGCGGGCGCATGATCCATTAAGCGAGTGACATCACCCTGAGCCAGTGTTTTTAACCAGAGCTGATAAAAATCATGTCCATCGAGCGAGCGCCCGATTTTTCCAAACGGATGAAAGAACGCGTGATTCTGTTCAAACCAGTTTTCAAAACGAATACCTAATTTAAAGGTGCCCGCCGTTGCTTCAATAAACTCTTTTGGATTTATTTTTGCACTGGAAAGAAATGCCATAAACGATGGGACAGTCGCTTCGCCCACGCCGATAGTCGCGATGTCAGGCGATTCCACCAATGTAATCTTCGTATCCGTACCTTGATAAATATTCGCCAGCAGCGCAGCCGCCATCCAACCTGCAGTGCCACCGCCCACAATACACAGCGAGCGAATGGGATTTGTCGTCACCTGCATAAATTCACTCCCTTACGCCGCTTGCACCTTACAGTGCTCGTTAATAAATTCCTGATGTGTTGGCAAACCTGCAACTGCATCGGCAATGGATTTGCGCATGGCCGCTAAACTCTGACGTAGATAATCGGTATTCAAGCGATCCACATTGTGGTTATAGGTGTTGGGATAAAAACCAAAACCGCTGTAAATCGCCAACCAGGAATCGGGATGAAAAATCTCCCAGGGATAATGCAATAAATCGCCACGCTCTTGATAAGCACTGATTTTTTGTTGCAGAGAATCCGGTAATTGCATCGCACGGCAGTGCTGCCAAAAATCGCTATCGGTACGTTGGTTGGCCTTGTAATGCAAAATAATAAAGTCGCGTATACGCTCCCACTCAGTGGCAGTCACTTGGTTAAAATAATCCACGCGCTCCTGATTGAAATAGGGTATTGGAAAAGAGCCACAAATTTTTTCAATCCCGGTTTCAATTAACGCAATGCTGGTGCTTTCCAGTGGCTCCAAAAAGCCCGCCGCCAAACCGATCGCGATACAGTTTTTATTCCAGGCTTGTGTACGGCGCCCGGCAGTAAACGAAAATTTACGCGGTTGATGCAACACCTTACCTTCGGTGTGTTGCAACAAAATCGCTTCAGCTTCAGCTTCATCCATAAACTGACTGGAATAGACATGGCCATTACCTTGGCGATGCTGCAGCGGAATTTTCCACTGCCAACCTGCCGTATGTGCCAGCGATACAGTGCGCACAGCAGGCTCACCCACCACTTCCGATTGCACCGCCAGCGCGCGGTCGCACAGCAGCCACTGACTCCAATCAACATAACCGGTTTTTAATGCGCCGCTAATTAACAAACCGTTAAAGCCGGTGCAATCAATAAATAAATCGCCCGCGAGTGGCTCTTGGCTGTCGAGCAGGAGCGATTGAATAAATCCGTTATCGGGGTTGAGCTGAATGGATTCTATTTTTGCATCTATATGCTGAACTCGATGCGCCAGCGCGTAGTCGCGCATCAAGGTCGCAAATTTGCTGGCATCAAAATGCAATGCCCAATCAAATACTGACAGTGGCGATGATGGATTCTCTGCCGGAAACGTAAATTTATTCGCACGCGCCATGGCAATTCCAAGTGAATATTCTTCCAGCAAACTGGCATCACCCAATGCCTGTAATTTGAGCCAGTAGTGATGAAAACGAATGCCATTCGCCTCGTGACCAAATATACCGAATGGATGGATAAACGATGTATTGAGCCGATGCCAATTTTTAAATTCAATGCCAAGTTTTACCGTCGCGCTGGTTTTGCGCATTACGTCCATATCACTCATGCCGAGTGATTGATAAAAGCGTCGCAGGGTTGGAATAGTGGCTTCACCCACGCCCACTGTGCCAATCGCGGTTGACTCAACTACCGTAATGTTTATATCCGTTTTCGCAAAATGCTGACTCAGTTTTGCCGCCGCCATCCACCCGGCAGTTCCTCCACCAGCAATAACGATTGATTTAACTTGATGGTTTTCGCTCACAGACAGCCCCACACCGAAAATTGATTGGCAAATACTTTAACGGAAAAAACAAAGCCACGGTGTGTTATCACCGTGGCTTTGTTTGGATCAACGCAATTTCATTTAACTGAACCGGTTTACTAACCGATTAGAATTTGAAACGTGCGCCCAACGCCCAACGCGCTTCGTAGATATTTTGGAAGGCTTTTTGATCCTTATGTTCCAGATAAGTCTGCTGGATTTCTTCCAGAACGTTAGAACCGTTCACGTAAACTGACCATTGGTCGTTCACGTTGTAAGTCAGGTTAACATCGACTTGGCCATAATCATCCTGATACAGGGATTGCTCCGCCGTAGAAGGGTTACCGCCAGTGATCAAACGCGGCGAACGGAAGTTGTAGGCAACACGCGCTGAAATTACTTCGTTTTCATACCAAGCCACAACGTTGTAAGTGTCCTCAGAATTATCCACGAAGGGTAACTCTTCTCCGTTAAAGCCTTTACGGTCTTGCGAGCTTTCGGAGAAGGTATAGTTAAGGTCAAAACCGGTATTGCTCAAGAAGCCCACATCGGTAATATCACTCAGCGCTACTTTAGCCGCTAATTCCAGCCCCTTAACTTCACCACCCTTGCCTTGTACCAAGGCCGTAAATGGCCAAGGGCCACGACGAACGCCGTCTGAATCTGGTTCGTCAACCGGCACAGTCCCGCCTTGTACAAAGCTGTCGATCTTGATTTGGAAAAGCCCAGCACTCAATGCTGAAGCATTGCCCACATACCATTCGGCAGAAACATCAAAATTCTCCGCACGGGTTGGATCTAGGTTAGGGTTACCGTTGAGATTACCGCCATTCACGCGCATACAACCGCAAGCGTTGTTGAACACACGCCCCACCGACTTACCGCCACCCCAGTTCAACAAATTGAGGGGCTGCATGGTTTTACCGTAAGAAACCCGCAGCTTTATGTCTTCAGCTACATCAGCAGCGAGGTTGATCGACGGCAGGTAATCATTGTACTTGCGCTGGGTCACAACATCGCCAAGATCAACGTTGGTACCTGAGTGAGGCAACTGCTCGCCCACTTCATTACCCCTGATAGTCAAATCAGTTTCAATCACTTTCAAACCGATATTACCCGAGAAAATACCTTGCTCTATGTTGGCTTGCAGGAAGTAACTGAACTCGTTCAGATCCACACCAAATGATTGGCCGGGGTTAATGAACTTCTGCTGCTTACCAAAAACTCTTTCCTGAAATGCCAATGAGTTGTCGAAGGTGCGCGGATCAATGACCCAAGCGCCCGGAAGGCCTTTAACGCCACCAAAGTCATCAACCCAGATAACCTTATTGTGCTCGTCCAAACGTGTTGGTTTGAACAAGGTGTAATTAACAAATTGGTTATTGAATGTATTCCCTGCCTGATCAACGCCGGTAACAAATTCGCCCTGTGGAAGCGCTGGATCACAGCCCGCTGATGTTTGGGCAGGAAGACCGGCTGGCTTATCAGTAAATTGGTCAACGGCTTTCCACTGCGCTGCGCAGCCACCATTTAACTTACCAAAGTAGGAGAATTGGCTGGTATCCACGGTGCGCTTGCTGTCACGCAAGCCAAAATCAACACTGGAAATAAAGGGTGTATCGCTGAACTCATAATTCCAACGGGTGCTGAAAGTATCGATTGAGCCCACATCGTCAGTGTTATTCTCAGACGAGAAAGCACCGATATGGTAAGAATCGACATCCGCCAGATATTGCGCCACTGTGCGTTGACCCTTACCGCCAGCAACGACCTGATCAAAACCTGAAAATGTCGGGTGATCGCCCGCTACATCGTAACCAATACGGAAACGGCCAGTAATACCGCCAGGAGCGTAAGCAGCAAAGCAGCCGCCGTTAGCTCCCACCACTATATCGCCCCGCGCTGTATTACATTGGCTAGCAGGAATCAACCCGCCAGGACCGGTCACAATAGAGCCTTTATCGATACTGAGCACATCCCCTTCACCATAGCCATGACGCATAGAGGCCGTTGCATTGGCGCGAGTCAAGCGCACTTGACCAGTCAAAGCACCATCATTGTCATAGTTAAGTTCAAGATTGGCGTTTTGCGATTTTTCCTGATTGTAGTTAGTTTGCGCGAACGACTGCAGACGATAAGGCTCTGCACTGAAAGCTGTTACGCTGGTCCAGTTTTCAGGGTTGCCATCACGAACATACACAAATTTGTCGTCGCCATAGGCGGTTCCGGTTGCGTATCCTGCAAAGGTTTGCCAACGGTTGTTTTGCGAGACACCTGCCCGACGGTTCCAGCGCTCCTGATCGCTGTAAAAATAATCCGCCACCAATTCAAAGCCCTCGCCCAAGTCGGCTTGGAAAGACGCATTTAGACCATCACGATGACGCTCTTCAGCTTTATGAAATGCCGCAAAACCTTGCGGGACTACATGGTAAACGTTTGGGTCGCCAAGCGGAGTCCCACCCCATGTATGGGTAAAGTTGGTCGCACCAATACCGCCATTTTCGGAGGTATCAAAATAACCGTTAAAATCGGACGCCAGGTTTTTCTCTGTAGTGGCACCCGCCAGCAGGAAGCCTACGCGATCATTTTTCCAGTTCACCAAACCGGTGAAGGTCGGGTCGTTTTCTTTACTGATGGAGCCTTGGTCAACCTCACCCGTACCGGCAAAGGTCCAGCCGTCATCCAGATCGAAGGGGCGACGGGTTTTCAAATTAACAACACCGGAAATTCCCGAAGCACTCAAGGTCGACAAGGGTGATTTGTAAACATCAGCGCCCGAGAACAAGGTCGATGGCAAATCACCAAAGTCCGCTGCTGACTGATCGATAGTAGTCGCACTAAGGAAGGTCTCCCCATTCAATGAAGTCCCAACATTACCCAATCCGCGAATCTGTACCGGGCCGCCCTCACCTGCAGTACGTGTAACCTGAATACCGGGAATACGCTGCAAGGAATCCGCAATGGTAACGTCCGGCAATTTACCGATATCTTCTGACGATATACCGTCTACAACG
>CAIOHY010000346.1 GCA_903858205.1 uncultured Cellvibrio sp. | reverse complement strand
CTGGGTCTCAAGCGCAACCATCGCCAATGCGTTGCGGTTATCGTTTTTTCCGTTGGTATTGAAACCGATCGTAAAGGTATCACCCGCTTTTGGCTGCCCGCTGATGGATGCCTGAAAACCCGTGAACGAAGAAGCCGCAAACGTGGATAAGGTGCTATCGCCCAATAACGGGCTATCCGATGGCGAGGTTTGCAAACTAATGCCATCAGCCATGGTGATATCAATTCGGCCACCAATGGTGATTGCACTTTGTTGCCCTGCGCCAGTATCCATTCCAGTCATACGCACATTGGGATTGCCGTTGCTGTCATTGACATCCATCGTATTAACCGCCGCGTTAGACGCATTTAAACGGATATCGATATTGACACCAGATGACGCAATAATGCGTAGTTCAGGCGCACCAGTAATAGGATTACTCCCACTTTGCGCGTGAAAACCCAAGGTTTTTAAATTGGCGTTGGCATTGATGCGATCAGCGAGATAGGAATTGAATGCTGCCTCATCCTCATTTGGATTGGGCACACCGAAGGCAAACGCGGAGTTATCAAAATTGTATTCCAGTAAATTTTCGCCGTTGATAGAAATTTGAAGCGGTGGCGCGTAAGTGGTTGGATTAAAATTAATATCGGTGATGGTTGCAGTGGTCATCGCATTAGCGGTAACACCCGGCAAGGCGCTAATTTGCGCTGCCGTTTGCATTGCAGATGTGCCTGCCAAGGTCGTCAGTGTTTTATTGCTGACCGCACCCGTCGCTGGATCCCTAAACGTAAAATGCAACTGCTCCGCGAGGTAGCTATTCCCCTGAGGCAAGCTCGATGAAATCATTGGCTGCCCCGCAGGCACCGAAAAAGGATCAATCGTTTGTACGCTGCGGCCAGCCGGCAATCCAACCAGCGATCCATTACCAACAACTTTGGTTTCACCCAGATCGCTAGTAAAAATGTTATTGCTCGCACCCAGAACAAATGTTTGGTCACGCATTGCCGGGATCAAATCTTTTGGATTCGCCGGATCAGAATTATCCAAAACGTCATAAGATGTTTCAGAGGTGAAGCGAATCAAAATCGGCGGTGATATTTTCCCCGGCTCAGAAAATGCGGGTAAACGATTGCCGTCAACATCCACCAAACTCAAGACTTCACCGGGGCTAATTAATCCGCTACCGGAGTTACTGGTATTACTGGCCGTGCGAATTGGCGATGCAAACGCCAAATCTTCCGGGCGTTTAATCTCTGAGTGAATATCACGCGAACCATTCTTGGTGGGCTGAATGGTAAAAGTATCGCCACCTTGAAAAGAACCGCTGGTCAAGTTAAGGCTAACACCATCAAATTCAATTGCGGTGGGATAAGCACCAGAGAGCGTTCCCTGTTCCACTACCGTTTTGTCCGAGAGCCGCGTAACAAGATAGTTACTGGAGCCAGGTACAATTTCAAACCGATAATCGCTCGTACTCAGTTTGCTGGTATCGTCAATCGTGACGGAAATAATGCGATCATAAGGTAGCGAATTTTGGCCATGAACAACCCGGCCTGCCGCTAAAATGGGATCGTTAACATCACCAAAAATTTTCTGGCCGTAATCGCCATCCAGATCTATGCCCTGCTGTTGTTGAACATTAAACTGGTCTGCAATGGCCAAGGCCACGCGCCCCAATTCATTCATTGAGGGAAACAGCACTTGATCGCGAAATCCAATTAAGCCACCTAACTGCCCACCGGATATTTGTTGGGTAACATCGGCGACAGAATCATTCGATTTAAGCTGAATTTTTCCATCATTGGTCACACTAAATTCACTCGTTTGTGTTCCCACCACAAGGGGTTGGCCATTGCCAATGAACACGTTCATATCGCCATCGCCCTGCTGCACAACTTGAATAGCAACCAATTCCGACAGCTGGCGCAAGGCTTCGTCACGCTTATCCATTAAATCATTTGGCTGGTTGCCATTACCCGATGCGCGCTGCTCACCAATGGTCTGGTTGAGCGAAGCCACTGAGCGAGCAAGCGTATTCATTTGTGAGGTAACGCTTCGCACTTCACTGTTAACACTGTTTTCAATTTCACTCAGACGCTGGGACAAATTATTAAAGCGAATACTGAGGCTTTCAGATTCAGTCACAATCAATTGCCGCGCCGGCGTTGACGATGGATCATTCGCGCCATTTTGCATGGAAGCAAAAAAGGTTTGCAGCGCGCCCGACAAACCGGTGCTCACGTCAGCGAATAATTTATCGACCTTGCCAATATTGGTGTTGAATTTATTGAGCTGATTGTAAGTAGTGGTATCCAGGCGCAATTGCGCAGTGACAAATTCATTCACCACCCGCTCAATAGATGTGGTAGTAACACCCGACCCAATAAAACCGGCAGCGCCGACATTCTGTTCCGGGCGTGTCGCATAGTTAACTTCTTGCCGTGAATAACCCGCCGTATTTGCATTGGATATGTTGTGACCCGCGGTGCGCAGTGCGTTTTGACTAGCCTGCAAACCCGATACCGCGTTCGATAGGATCCCTGACATGATTTACTCCACCAAGTGGCGGCGAATACTGGTCGCCAATGAGATTACGGATTGCACACTCGATTTCACTTCATCAACGGGAGTTACCGCGCCTAGCGATTTAATGACATCCGTATTTAACAGACGCTTTATTTTCTTTGCATACTCGGGGTCAGTCGCATAACCGGCCGACTGCAAGGCATCCGCATAAGCAGCTGAGTCATTTCCTTTTTCCAGCACCTGGGCATAGCGGGAATTATTTTTCATGAACTGTACATAGTCAGAAAAACTATCGGCGTAATTGCTGTATTTACGAAAGTCGGCTTTTTCATTTGCCGCTATACCATCGCGAAACTCCAGAGTGGATACATTCACCTTATCGCCCTGCCACTGATTTCCCGCTTTAATGTTAAACAGGTTAAAACTATTTTCGCCGCGTTTATCATGAATGACGTGTTTACCCCAACCGGTTTCTAATGCCACCTGTGCAATCAATACGTCGGGGTTAATATTTAATTCAGCTGCCGCTTTTTCAGCGTGAGGCTTCAACATCATTACAAAATTTTCCTGTGTACTACTGACACTGGTTTTTTGACCGACGCGCGAATGATCTAACTGGG
>CAIOHY010000345.1 GCA_903858205.1 uncultured Cellvibrio sp. | reverse complement strand
TGTTTTTAAAAATCTTTGATGACCGCGAAAGTGAATGGGAACTGCTGCAAGATCATTACCAATCACCGTTACCCGAAGCCTATCGCTGGCGGAACTGGGCGGCTAATGCCGAAGGTTTAACCGGTGATGCCCTCAAAAACTTTCTGGATAATGAACTATTCCCTGCCCTACAGCAACTAGAAGCCAAAGGCGGCGATCAACGTGCTTATGTAATTCGTTCCGTGTTTGAAGATGCCTACAACTACATGAAGTCTGGGCAACTCATCCGACAAGTGATTAACAAAATTCAAGAGGGTGTGGATTTTAACAAAGCCTCAGAACGCCACTTGTTTGGTGATATGTACGAACAATTACTCCGCGACTTACAAGCCGCGGGTAATGCCGGCGAATTTTATACGCCGCGTGCCGTCACCGAATTTATGGTGCGCATGGTCAACCCGCGCTTATCTGAAAAAGTGCTGGATCCCGCTTGTGGTACCGGTGGCTTTTTATCTTGCTCAATAGAACACATCCGCAAACAGGATGTAAAAACAGTCGACGATGAAACACAATTGCAGTCGCAAATATTCGGTATCGAAAAAAAGCCGATGCCGCATTTACTCTGCACTACCAATATGATCTTGCATGGCATTGATGTGCCCAGTAATATCCGCCACGACAACACTTTGGCGCGTCCATTGATCAGTTGGGGACCCAAAGAACGGGTGGATGTAATTGTGACCAATCCGCCGTTTGGCGGTATGGAAGAGGACGGCATAGAAACCAACTTTCCGGCGACGTTTCGTACCCGTGAAACAGCCGACTTGTTTCTGGTGCTGATCATGCAATTACTTAAATCCGGTGGTCGTGCCGCACTGGTTTTACCAGACGGTTTTTTATTTGGCGAAGGCATCAAAACCCGCATTAAAGAAAAACTCCTCGAAGACTGTAATCTGCATACCATCGTGCGCCTGCCCAATAGCGTGTTTGCACCTTATACCAGTATCAAAACTAATCTGCTATTTTTCAGCAAAGGCACACCGACCCAGCATATTTGGTTTTACGAACATCCGTTGCCCTTGGGTGTCAAAGCCTACAACAAAACCAAACCCATGAAACTCGAAGAGTTTGCAGTAGAAGCCGACTGGTGGGGCAAAGAATCCGACAATTTCAGCACTCGTGAAGAAAACCAATACGCATGGAAAATGAGTATTGAGGATATTAAAGCCCGTAATTACAACCTTGATTGTAAGAATCCGCATATCGGCGAGCAAGAGCTTCATGATCCAGAGGTGTTGTTGGCGCAGTATCAAACCATGCAAGCCGATATTGCTGATTTGCGCAGCCAGTTGAAGACCATACTTGCGGAAGCCTTGGAGAGACAGGCGTGAGTGTTGAACAATTAATCACTACGCATCTGGATATTTGGACGGCGGCGGATACCGAAAAGAAATCAGGCCGTGGTAGAAGTTCAGGCAATGCTGGCAGTGTTTATGGCATTAAGAAACTGCGCGAGCTGATCTTGGAATTGGCTGTGCGTGGCAAGTTGGTGCCGCAAGATGAAAGTGATGAGCCGGCTAGTGAGTTGCTTAATAGCATAGCGACTGAAAAAGCTAAATTGATTGCTGTGGGTGGCCGAAAAAATGGGAAATCAACGCTACTTTTGAGCGAAGATAAAAAACCATATTCACTACCTAAGAATTGGACTTGGGTTAAGTTGGGACAAGTTGTTGAGGTGCTAGATAGTC
>CAIOHY010000344.1 GCA_903858205.1 uncultured Cellvibrio sp. | reverse complement strand
CAGTTGCAGGTTTTTTGTCACCCGCTATTCACGCAGACGTTTTAAATCCCGTTCTGGGCAATGTCATTTACGAAGAGCAGTTCAACGACTTTAAGGCCGAGCATTGGAATACGGTGGTCGGCAACAACTGCAGTCAGGCAGCTGGCTGTGGCTTTGGTAATGGCGAGCTTCAGTCTTACCAAGCATCAAATTTGACAATCGAAGATGTGCCCGGCGAGCCCGGTAATAAGGCTATGGTTATCACCGCAAAACGCGAGCGACTGGGCGATGATCAATTCACATCGGGTAAGTTCGATTCGTCCGATAAGTTGACTGTTGAATACGGTTTGATCGAAGCGCGAATTAGAATTCCAAAAGTTGAAGGTGGCTTGTGGCCTGCATTTTGGGGGTTGGGCAACAACAGAGATAGCTGGCCGCGCAAGGGTGAAATTGACATTCTTGAAGCGGGCTACCCTAACGACGCACATCCGCAGTACCCCAATTCCAACTCCAATAACTTTGTGTCGGCGAATACGTTTCACTACGTCGCTGCCGCCTGCGTAGAAGGCAATCTAAGCTGTGCGGCAAACCGCAACTGGCAGCCGGGCCCGATTACATCTTCCTCCCAGCGGCTGGGCGGTGCAGTGGTTCCGAGTCTATCGGATAGATTTGCGATCTACCGTCTTTATTGGACGCCCACACAAATGCGCATGACCGTGTCTCTGGATGGTGTTGAGCATGACATGTGGCGTCAAATAGATATAAGCGATGCGGGTTCCGCCGCTTTTCGCCAGCCTTACTTTTTGATTTTTAACATGGCGGTTGGCGGCAGCTTGACGGGGCCATCACGCAACCGTTTTACCGCCGGATATCAAAGTGCGGCAACTAACGTCACCGCCGATTTCACCGGCGCCAAAATGTATATCGACTATATCCGTGTCAGAACTCTGGATGGTCACGGTGCCGTGAGGCAAGGGGTGGGTGAAGTTAACCCCGGCTACACGGATCTCGATGGCCCTCAGACCGGTGTGTTTGGCGTGTTCACGGACAATACTCCGGTAACGCGCAAGCTTACGCTGGGTACTAATCTGGATTTCTATGTGTGGGAAAATACGTTTCAAGTCGGAACAGAGCCAGCGTACGAGGGGGCGGGTGTTATATCGCTGAGCAAAAACAATGTCGGCTGGTTCGGTGCGGCGTTTAATCCACGTTTGAATGTTGACTTGAGCCGGTTCAATGAAACGGGCAGCTTAAAGTTCAAGATCAAAGCGCCTGCTGATCTGACCTTCCGTATTGGTGTCCGCGATTCCTATACTAATGCCAATTCGGTGGTGTTTCCGGCAAACACAACACGTTACGGTTTGGTGCGCGACGGTCGCTGGGGCGAGGTGAGTATCCCTGTTGCAGACCTGCGTGGTTCATTGGTCGCCATGCAATCCTTACCCTCTCTTTTCGAGATAACAGGAGCAACCACAGCCAGTAACCGATTGCCCGTTGAAATTGCTATTGATGATGTCGTTTACGATTGTGGCAGCAGCCCCTCCTGTGGTGCCGCTTCAAGTAGCGCGGTGTCATCCGTGCGCAGTTCTGCGCAGCCGTCTTCAGTGGCAAGTTCGGTCATTCTCTCATCATCATCCGTGGCTAGCTCAGTTCCACACTCATCCTCCGCAGCCGTAAGCTCTGTAGTGCGTTCTTCATCACCAGCGGTAAGCTCTGTACCCCGTTCATCATCAGTGGCGAGTTCATTGGTGCGCTCGTCGGCAGTTGTGAGTTCTGTGCCGCGCTCATCATCCTCAGTGGCCAGCTCGGTGGTTCGTTCGTCTAACAGCTCGGTGGTAAGGTCATCGGTAGTCTCATCCAGCGCCAGATCATCAGTGTCCAGTGCGGTTAATGCTCCCGTGGGAAGCTATGGCCACACCGTGAACAGCAAAGACAGCGTGACATTCCATTTTGCCAACGCCCCTTGGGTGGATGTTCACTACACCGTAAATGGTCAGTCGCCAATGAATGTTCGTATGCTGCGCAATGCTACAACCGGTATGAATAGCTTCACCGCAAACAATTTGGTTCCCGGTTCAAACATTGAGTACAGCTTTACGGTAGGTCGCACAACCGGAGGCGCTTACGAAGTTCGCGCTTCAACCTTTACTTTGGCGGCATACGGCTATTCACGCCCCAATCCGATTACTGATGTTCAACCTACCACTGTTCCGGTCGTGTTCTACACCACAGATTCAACCTGGTCTGATTTGCACTACAGAGTGAATAACGGACCGAACCTGAATGTGAGAATGGTGCGCGATGCGAACAACACGAATACCTTTAGTGTTCAAGCACCCTATGGCGCCACTATTACCTACTCATTTACGATCGGACGTGCCCAGGGTGGTGCGATGAATACACCAACCGCATCCATGGTAAATGTGGGGAGACAAGAGTAGTTCGTGAGTTGTTCGTTTTGAAACAACTTTTCTTTGCCCCTTAATTGGGGCTTTTTTTTGGGTGTTGCTTTTGACCTGCCGGTAAATGTCATGCTTTGGTTTAGCGTATATCAGGAATGCGGCTAAAATTTATGCTTAACAACAAGAAGTAGATAAGCAAGTGGAAATTGGAGCGTTAACAGTGGGCGAAAATTATTTGAATTTCCACGACACCGTGTTGCTCGTGTCGTCGATTGAGTGCTTCATCCTGGCGCTCGTCGTCAAAATGACGCCGGGGCGTATACCTCAGGTACGAAACTTACTCGCGCTATTTTTTGTCGTGATGGCGATTGCGCTCAGTTCGAATATGGCACTGTGGAAAGTCGAGCTCTCGGCAAATTTAGCTGGTAGCGTCTCATTTGTTTTGATGTTAATGATTTCAGCATCCCTGATGAAAGGCCCCTTGTTATATCTCTATGTACGCTCTGTTTACAAAAAAAAGGTGGATGCGCGTGATGGATACCTCTACGTTATTCCGTTGTTTGTAGTGATGGCTGCAATGATTGTGTGCGGTATAGGTATCTATGACTGGGTTGGTCCTCGCGCGTTGAATTCGTTTTCCGGCTATGTGGTTTTTGGGCTGTGGTGGTTAATCAAAATAGTTCCCGTTGTGTTTGTCATCAATATTTTTTTGCTGTTGAAAAATGGCAATGCATCCAGTGCATCTGATGATATTGAATATGCAGGTGAGTTGGCGTTTTCTAAAGTTGTCTTTTATTGCTTTGGTGCGCATTGGTTTTTGTTATTGCTGGCCTACGTTTCCGGTTTTTTTATGAGTCAGCAAACGATTGTTGCATTGGGTGTCGCTGGCAATTATT
>CAIOHY010000343.1 GCA_903858205.1 uncultured Cellvibrio sp. | reverse complement strand
ATCGGCGCTATGCCAAACCCCTCGTGGCGCGACAAGCACAAGAAATAACTGGCTTGGCGCAAGAGCATTTTGATCTCGCTGTCGGAGGGGTTGGCTGCGAGTGTGACAGCGCCGGTAATCCCAAGCGTGGCGCAAGATTCCTGAAGCTCCGCCAGACTGAGGTCGTATTCGCGCCCGGCGATGATGAGCCGCCACTCTGGATGTTCTTGATGCAATTCGGCAAACAACGCCAGTGCGGGTAACAGCCCCTTGTTCGATGACCAGCGCCCGAAATACATCAGCGTTGGCGTCAGCACTGGCGCGGCGCAGTCGGCGTATTTTTCTACATCCACCCCATTTTCAATGACCTGCAATTTCTGCTGGTTCATGATCTGGCTGAACAAATCGCCGTCATTGGCACTGGTGGCGACGACTTGGTTGTAGGCGTTGGCCGACAGGCGGGTAATGCTTTGGAAATACGCCTGTTTAGCGCGTGAGGCAAAGTGGGTATGAAAAAATCCGCCGTGGGTGGATAGCACCAGCGGGCGGCCATGAAGCCATTTGGTAGCGGCGAGAAAGTCGTAGAAAAAATCGACCCCGTGCACATGGATCACGTCGGCATCTTTCAGGTATTTAAAAACACCGGGGCAGAGGGGATAGCGGCTGGAGCCGACGTACGGCAGGCGAATCACCTCGATACCATCGATAACCTCTTGCTCCGGCAGTGTTTGGTCTGAGTTTCGGAACAGGCGATTGAGCGTAATGATGCGGGTCGCCTCCTGTCCTTTGCGGAGCTGATGGCGGGCGATATTGCGCACTACCTCCTCCATGCCGCCAATTGAGGGGAGGTATTGGCGCACAATATGAGTCACTTTCACCTGGGGTTCACTGGTCATGTTTTCCTCCTGTTGACGCCCTCTGTCCGGTTGGTGCGGCCGGGTTCTGCAGGCAGCAACCCACTAAAAACCAGAGTAAGCCGGCACTTTTCAGTGCAAAAAAAGATGAGCCGCTGATACACAGGATCAGCGCGATATACACGGAGATCAGCGCCCGAAAGCGATGGCTACTGGCGGTGGGCATGGGCAGCAGCCAGAGGCTGATCCAGAGCAGGAGGCAAAGTGGCAGGCTGAAGGTAGCGATGGCATGGGCATAGCCCGCATCGTAGTAGGTGAGTTGGATATTGGTCGCCATCAACATAGGAATATCAAAATCCATGAGCAGCCAGCCACTGAAGGCGAGGCGACCACGCAGATCATCGTTCCAAAAGCCGGTTTGCTCCGTACTCATCCCGACGGCAACCAGCATAATCACTGCTGCGAAGGGAGCGAAAAACGCGAGATTAATGAGCTTGCCCTGCGCAACCAGGCGCAGGACGATGAACAGGCTGACAGTCATTAGGGCAAAGCGCGAGTCGGCCAGCACCATCATGAACACAGCAGCGGCGACGAAAAACAGCCCTTTGCGCCATTCCTGTTTGCTGTGTGCCAAGCCCCAGGCCGCGCAAATACTGGCGAAGTTACCCAGCGAAATCGGCTCAAGGAATACCGAGGAGACTCGGTGGGGGCCCAATATGCCCGGTAGCAAGGTGCGGCCTATTCCTTCCGGACGCATCCCGTTCATCTGCAACTTGCTTTCGCGCACGTACTCGGTGATGGGGGTCAAGCTCCCGATGTTCACGTAGTAACCGAAAATATCAAACAGCTCGGTGTAGAGATCGACGAACAGCAGCTCGAACATGCCCATGCCCAAGACCACCCAAATCGCCACCCGGAGCGCGCGATCTGCGAGCGCCGGTTTACCCAGGTTGCAACCCAGCCAGAAAAAACAGAAGGGGATCGCCAGATCGCGGAAGGCTTTGATGTTGATCTGTTCGTTGAATAACCCGAGGAGGCAAAGTGTGGCTGCGGCGATGCAAGCAAGGATGGTCACACCCGGCAAGAGCCGGCGCGCGAGCAACGGCGCACAGGCGAGCAGGATAATGGCTTCAGTGACACCCACCAGCGCGCGTGAAGCGGGCATTACAAGAGTGTTCGCAAGACACAGCAGCGCTTGATAGCTAACCGCTGCCACCACGATAAACGTGATCAGGCGCTGCTCACTCAGCCAAGGCTGCACCAGCTCCCGGTGCGCTGGCAGCGCTGTGCCGGGCGAATAGGTCGGTTGATAATTCATCCTGACGTTTTACCTCGGTAAATGCTGCTAACCGCGCAGGGTTGCTCCAAGCAAACGCACGCCCAGCTCCTGCAAACGGCTGCTGATAGCGGCGAGCGCCTTGGTGCGCGTAAGGTTTTTCCGGGCGATCAGCAGGGCGGCGCCCGCATGAGCGGCGACTAATTGCGCATCGCGGTTGGAATCCATGGGCGCAGTGCTGATCAGCGTCACGTCAAAACTCTGGCTAAGTGAGCCCAGCCGCTCCTGGTACTGCCGGCTGGCGAGTAACTCCTGAGGATTAGGCGCTTGAGTGCCCGCGGGCAAAATCCAGAGCGAGCGAACGGGCTCAACCGCCGTGGGGATAACAGCGGTGCGTTCGGCAATCCAATCGGATAGCCCTGGCGCGTGTGCATGCAAGTTGAATAAGCCGTTGATTTGCGGGTCGCGGAGATTGGCGTCAATCAGCAGAGTACGCAGCCCCAGCTGGGCAAAACTGATCGCGAGATTAGCGGTAGTGAGCGCCGTACCCTCGGCATCTTCTGCGCTGATCAACGCCAATACGCGATGGGGTTGCGGGCTAAAGTAGCGCAACATCAGTTCACTGCGCAGGCTGCGCATAGCTTCGGCTTGCGGGCTATCCGGCTGAAATAAGGCGCTCAAGCGACGATCCAGTTTGCTCGATGCGGCTGGCATTTGGGTGTAGGCAAATTGCTCGGCGAGAATCGCATTAATGTCATTGGCATTGACCAGACCGAGTTTTACGGCGGCATCGCCAAAACGGAGGCCGTGTTTCTTCTGGGTCGCCAAAATCATGCTCAGGTCTTTAGGGCTAAGTTTGCCCATGGCGACCAGCATAGGACCCATTTTGGTCGAGGTGGCGAGCAGGTTTTCGCTGCCAACAGCCTGTGCAAGGTCGTTCATGCTAGTGCCTCCTTGGTGTTTTTCCCTTTTTCGGTGCCGGATAGCTCAGCCGGAATTTGCGCGAGCACGGTCAACCCCAGTCCCTGCTCCAGATCCAGCAGGCTGCGCACGCGCTGATCCAGCCACTCCCAGCTGAGTGCGAGCGCGACGCCTAACAGAACGCCAGCAATGCAAGCGAGTAACAGGGTCATCGCCAAGGGTTTTGGGGATGACGGACGCGAAGGAACCAGTGCGCTGTTAAGCACGGCCACGTCAGTGGCAGCGATTTGGCTTTCCAATCTTGTCTGTGCGGTGCGGGCAAGCGCATTGTCATAGGCGGATTGCGCGTTATCAGCCTCTTGTTTGAGCAGGGCCAGCTCATTGCGGTTGCGACTGAGTTGCAGTACCAATTCTTTTTGCGCGGCTAACTCGGCCTTGAGCTGATCCTCGCGCGCTTGCGACAACTCCACGGAGGATTGCAAGCTGCCACTGATCAACTCCAACATCCGGTTCATTTGTTTCTTGAGGGCATCGACTTCACTGAGCGCCTGCCGGTACTGGGGGTGATTTTCACCCACCTGGGTCGCCAATTCGCTCAAGCGCGCTTGGGCTTGGGCTAAATCGGTCGACAGCTTTTGCATTTGCGGGTTATCCAACGCGCTGGTTTCCAGTTGGCCGCGCTTGGTATTGGCGATCTGATCACTGCGGCTTTGGGAATTTAAACGCTCGTTTTGTACCGAGATCAGCATTGAAGAAAGCTCAGCCAGTTTGGTGGATTCCAGATCCAAACGGTCAGACGACGCAAGAATGCTGTGCTCTTCCTGATAGCTGGAAAGCGCGTTTTGCTTGTTGATCAGTTCAGTGCGCAGGCCGGTTAGCTGTTGGTTGTACCAGAGCGTCGTCTGCTTGGCTGGCTCGGTGCGCAGCTCCAGATTGGTAAACATGTAAGCCTGCGCAAAAGCATTGGCTAATTGTGCAGACAGCGCTGGGTCGGTGAAATTGAAGCCAATCGTCAGCACGGTGCTGTCGCGCTTGGGGGTGACGATGAGTCGCTGCGCCAGAAACGTCAGTAAACGCTGTTGGTCACTCAGGTCATCCCCGGTTAACTTGGCCGCTTTAACAATGGCAGGCAAAGTCGCCAAATCCAGATCAGCAATCACTTTAGTCGCGACATTACGGCTGCGAATGATGTCGGCTTGGGTGGCGATGTAGGCTCCCGTCAGGCGTGCCGGTTGTGACTGACCGCTAATCGGGTCCAGACCACGCCCGTCAACTAAAAGATCCGTTGAGGCGGTATAGGATTTGGGGGTGAGCAAATTCAGCAGCAGCGCAGCGGCGATTGCCGTGACCGTGGTGCCAATAATTGCCCACCTACGCGCCAGTAAAACAACAATCAAGGTATTCAGATTCATAGCAGGTTCCTGTTAAAAGAGGCTTTCCTTAATGACCAGTACGTCGCCGTCCAGCACCGCATCATCGGGTTTGGCGCGTATTTCTTTGGTGGAGCCATCCGCTTGTGGGCGGAATAACTTGATGCTGCTGTCATTGGCGCGCGCAGTTGGCCCGCCCCCCGCACTGAGTGCCTGCATAACGTTCAACGGGCGATCAAGCGGATACATGCCCGGAGAGTGAACCTCGCCGTTAAGATAAAAACGCCCGGCATTGGGAACATAAAGTGTGTCGCCGTCTTGCAACCACACTGGTGGTATTTCATCGGCGTCGTAATTCAGGAGTTTTTGCAAATCGTATTCGGTGCGCTCTAAACGACCATTTTTGGCGGTACGGGTCAGGACTAAACGCTCGCTGCCCGTCGGCGCTATGCCGCCAGCCCAAGCCAATGCCTGGGTGAGGCTAGTGGGGCCTTCCAGCACCAATTTACCGGGGTTGTTCACCTTGCCCAGAATCGCCACGACTTGGCTCCGGTATTGGGTAATTAGCAGGTTAACCTGCGCGTTTTTGAGAAAGTTGCCTTCCTGGTAACGCTCTGCGATCAAATCGGCGGCATCGGCACTGGTTTTTCCCGCTATCGACAAGCTCCCCAAAAGAGGAACGACGACTGTGCCTTTGGCACTTACCTGAGCGTCAGCGGTCAACTCGGGTTGTCCATATACGGTGATGCGAATCTCATCTCCCGCGCCTATGGCGTAGTTACCCTGATTGCCGTCGCCGCCCTGCGCTTGCACGCCCGCACCGGCCATTGCCAAACTCAAACAAACGCACCACTTACGAAACCCCAACATCATTTGCATCCTTAATGATCGATAACACCCAGGCTGCGGGTATAAAACATAGGCCTACCCTTGTCTTAGCAAAAGCGAGGCCTATTTGGCGGGATCCAGCCGAAAACTAGCAAAATTGGGATCTGCATCCTTATGCGGTTGTGAAATGTTGTTTCAGACGGCTTTTTTTTGGTTGAAAAGCACGGTCTCTGGATATTTAAGGCGAGTTTATGATTCTTTTTGCCCTTTTTTGGTGCGGCGGGTGCTGTTGGGCTGCAAGAGCCGATATCCATGAATGGAATTGCTGTTTTGCATGAGTTTTTTGCGTGGAAGCTATTTGGGCGCCTGGTGTACAATGCGCGCCTAAATTTTCCCCCTTCCCATCCATCGCCTCGGCCAGCTTTTTGGCACGCAGGTCAACTCAGGACTTATCTATGTTTGATAAAAACCAAACTATTGCTTCTTTTGATCCCGAAATCTGGGCCTCCATCCAGAATGAAGGCCAGCGCCAGGAAGAGCATATCGAGTTGATTGCCTCGGAAAACTACACCAGCCCTATGGTGATAGCAGCCCAAGGCTCCAAGCTGACCAACAAGTACGCCGAAGGCTATCCGGGCAAGCGTTACTACGGCGGTTGCGAATATGTTGATGTGACCGAAGCGCTGGCGATTTCCCGCGCGAAAGAGTTGTTTGGCGCTGATTATGCGAACGTACAACCTCACTCGGGTTCACAAGCCAACAACGCGGTTTACGCTGCCCTCTGTGCACCGGGCGATACGGTTCTGGGCATGAGCCTGGCACACGGTGGCCACCTGACGCACGGCGCCAAAGTGAACTTCTCCGGCAAAATTTACAACGCCGTGCAATATGGTCTTAACCCCGAGACTGGCTTGGTGGATTACGACGAAGTCGAACGCTTGGCGGTTGAACACAAACCCAAAATGATCGTCGCCGGTTTCTCCGCTTACTCACAAGTGTTGGATTGGCAACGTTTCCGCGACATCGCGGACAAAGTAGGCGCTTATCTGTTTGTTGATATGGCGCACGTGGCTGGTTTGGTTGCGGCGGGTGTTTATCCCAACCCCGTACAAATCGCAGATGTAACCACGTCAACTACCCACAAAACCCTGCGCGGCCCACGCGGCGGTATCATCCTTGCCAAAGCCAACGAAGAGATTGAGAAAAAACTCAACTCAGCCGTGTTCCCCGGCGGCCAAGGCGGCCCTTTGATGCATGTGATCGCTGCTAAAGCGGTTAGCTTTAAAGAAGCCATGACGCCTGAATACAAGGCGTATCAACAACAAGTGGTAGTGAATGCCAAGGCGATGGCAAAGACGTTCTTAGCGCGCGGGATCAAAATTGTGTCTGGCGGTACTGAAAACCACCTGATGTTGGTTGATCTGATCGGTAAACCCTACAGCGGTAAAGATGCAGACG
Organism: uncultured Cellvibrio sp.; assembly: GCA_903858205.1. Lineage (GTDB taxonomy): Bacteria > Pseudomonadota > Gammaproteobacteria > Pseudomonadales > Cellvibrionaceae > Cellvibrio. The sequence continues at coordinate 8,778 of CAIOHY010000343.1, read as the reverse complement.
AAGCCTTGGGCAAAGCGCACATCACCGTTAACAAAAACGCAGTACCTAACGACCCGCGCTCACCTTTCGTGACCTCCGGTATCCGTGTAGGTACGCCCGCAATCACGACCCGTGGGTTTGGCGAAGCAGAGTCTGTGCAGCTGACCAACTGGATTTGCGATATTTTTGATGCGCTTGAAGCAGGCGACGCTGATGAAGTGATCGCCAGTGTGAAAGCGAAAGTGTCTGAGCTGTGTAAGAAGTTCCCTGTCTATGCAGATTAATGCGTCGTGAGGCGCAGTAAAAAAATACGGGTTTAGCGCCCTTATAACCAAAAAAGCAGCCTTCGGGCTGCTTTTTTGTTTTTGGATTAGGTGTATCGGTTGAGCCGAATAAAAACAATATTTCTAATAGCGCCAGATAATTTTTTTATAACATTTTTATTTTAATAAAACAAAAATTAGATTTTGTTTTCACAAAGAGTAATAAAAACTCGATTTTTCTACCGGGCTGGCTTATTTTTAAACAACTTAAGCGACAGACCGGTTTCTTCTAATGGCGCATTCCTATTCAGTTTTCAGCAAACGAGTCTATCTGGCGATAAGCGCTCTGTTGATTCTGGTACTGGTGTACCAAATCACGCAGGAAGATACCCTGATGCAGCCAAACCGGCAGTTGGAAGCGATGTTGGGTGACGAGCCGCCGGCGTTGATCCCTGCTGCTGAGGATGCCGTGTTAGCCAAGGCCCACAGCGAGCTAGCACGCGCTGAGCAAGTGTTGAATCGGCCTGGGGTTGAATCAGCACCGGAAGCGGTAGGGAATGGAGAGTCGCTGCCAGCGCCCGATGCATGGCGTATCGCTGACGCTAGCAGCGGCAACCCAACAATGCCCTTGCCCGGTGGTGTGGTGGTGTATGAGCCAGTGTCGGTCGATATGGAAAACCCAGCCTATCCAGAGGCGGGTCAGCAAACGAGCGTGACCCTACCCGGCGGTGAGCAGTTCAGGGTGAATGTGAAATCGAACACCGTGAATCCTAATGGCGATTACAGTTGGCGCGGTCATTTGGATGGCCACGGCGATGAATATCCGGTAGTGATGACCTACGGCGGCAACTCGGTATTTGCCACAGTGACGACCTCCAAAGGCAGTTACACACTGGAATCAGTTAATGGCAGTGGTTGGATTTATAAAAATCCGTCGGAGTTTGAATTGTCTCATCCCGGCGCGAATGACTTTTTAGAAATACCACACGAGCACTAACATTTTTTTAAACACATTTTTCATGATTGTTAATCAGGCGGAGTTGTTATGAGCGATTAGCAGAACATTACGTTGGGCTTTAATGGATACGCGCAAATTCTGGTTTTATGCCTGAATTTGTTAATCACGGAGGGTTTTAAGTAAAGTCAACTGAGAAGATTTTATGAAAAATTTTATCCAAAAACTTGTCCGTGTTTCCGCTATCGCATTAATGTCGGCGACTGCCTTTCCCGCGCTAGCCGCGTCTACTGCAATCGATGTCCTCGTTGTTTACACCAAGGGTGCTGCCAATTTATACGGCGGTGATCCCACCACGCGAATCAATCAAATATTTCAGGTCACTAATCAAATTTACGCTGACAGTGGCGTCGATTTGGAAATCCGCGTTGCTAGAACACTTGAGGTGGATTACACCGATGACAACAACGCTGAGACTGCGTTGAACAACATCACCTTCAATCAGCATGCGGCATTCAGTGGCGTTGCTGCAGCGCGTGATCAAGCCAAGGCGGATATGGTAATTCTCTATCGCCCCTACATGGCGTCACACGGTACTTGTGGTCTGGCTTGGGTAGGTGGCAGTAATGGCAGCATGAATGCTGGACATAAAGCGTATATGTTTGCGCATGTGGCAATAAATTCGTGCGGCGATTTTGTGACGGCGCATGAGCTGGGTCATAACATGGGGCTTAAACATTCACGCAAGCAAGATGGCATTGGCGGTGTGTTTCATTACGCACTGGGGCACGGTGTAGTTAATTCCTTCACAACCATCATGGCCTATCAAAACGAATTCAATGTGGATTACTGGGACGGTAAGGTTTATAAATTTTCCAACCCGGATTTAAACAGCTGTAAAAACCAACCCTGCGGTGTTGATCGCAACAACACGTCCACTGGTGCTGATGCACGCTATGCGCTCAATATCACTGGGCCACAAATTGCTAACTTTTATGCAGGTGTTCCAGCCACTGGTAATTCATCATCCAAAACCAGTTCCAGTGCGGCAGTTTCATCCAGTAAAGCATCGAGTAAATCGTCTAGTTCTGTAGCCACTGTCACCACAACTGATGCCGCTGCGTTGAAAGTGAAAGTTGAAGCAGCGCGCGCGGTTCATTCGGCGGCTACTGCTGCAGTAGCGGCAAATAAAGCGGCGATCACTGAAAGAACGGCCGCTGAAAGAGCAACCAAAACAGAACTGACTACTGCCACCAGAACCCTGACAACCGCGACAAAAAGTTATGAAACGGCGGTTACCAAATACAATGCGTTGGTGGCTAAGGTGAGTCCATTGCAGGCGCAATTAAATACCGCGTTGAGCGCCTACAATTCCGCTACTAGTACAACCAAGAGCAGTAAACTAACGGCGTATAACGATACGGTGACTAAGTACAACGCGCTGATAGAGCAAATCAGCGCAGCTGTTGCTGTAGTCAATACTGCGCAACAACAAATCGCCCCCGCGACTGTTGCAGTAACCAATGCCACCAATATTTATAACGCTGCGGTCGCCGCAACATTGGCGGAAAAAGCCAAAACAGCAGGGCTGACTACCGCTGTGACAACTGCATTAGCCGTTTTCAAAGCGGTGGAAACTGAATACAAAGCCGCGCTTAAGCTCTGCAAATGCACTGTGTAATTTTATGAAGTGATTGATTTTTGTCTGGTCTGCTAGTCGATTGTTCTTGTTTTTAACCCGGCGTTGGCCGGGTTTTTTATTTATGTATGGCGCCACGCTGTTAATGTTTTAAATCACCTTGCCCAACTAACCTTCAGTAATTCTATGGTTGATTAGTCAAGCTTTCATCATAATGTCTAATGAGTTTTTCTGCATCCGCGCAGGTTAAATCAACATTGATCGAAGTCGCTTTGTCCGCATTTTTCAGTGTCATCGTTTTGGGTAGGTCAGGGCATTTTTCCTGCAGCGCTTTCACGAACATTGATAAGGGTGCATGGATGACCATCATCTTAAAAGTACCTGCTGCGGGTGGGGTGCTGAAATCATTGTCCATATCCATAATGATTTTTTCTGCCTCTGTGCAGGGCAATTTTTTGAGGTCTAATTTTATGGGTGTATCGGCGTTTTTAAGTTGGATGTTTTTTGGAAAATTCGGGCAAAAATCCTGAGCAAGTTTTAAAAACGAAGAGAGGGGTTCGTTTTCCAGCTTGACAGAAAAAACGTCGTTGGCTGATTTATCATCCGTCGAATAGCTTGATATAGAAAATCCTGCACCTGCCAAAAATAACGCCATAACCGCCATTGTTTTTGCATAGGTTTTGCCGAAGTTTGTTTCTTTAATGAAAAGGCGCTTGATACGGTTGAGTAACATATTTTTCCTTCCTGTTAAATTGAGGGTTAGCGATTGATTGAGATTGATTTCTGTAAATTCCTTGAGTGTATTTGCATAGAAAAGAGGATCGCCGATAACGTTTACCGCTATGTCATCACAAGCATTTTCTCTTTCTTCGTCCATGTTCATTGATATCCAACGGATAAAAGGGTTAAAAAAGTAAATTGATTTCATCATATTTTGTAGTGCACTAATGACATAATCATTGCGTTTAATGTGCCCCAATTCATGCAGCAATATGGCTTCTATCTGCTGTGTAGAAAGTTTTAATACAATACTCGCCGGTAAAAGCACCACGGGTTTGAAGTGACCAATCGCACAAGGGGAAGTGATGAGTGTGGAAATGCGCAGGCTTATTTCCTTGGTAATTCCAAGACCGTTTTTCAGTTCGATAAATCGTGTTTCTAACTCAAAACTTGCCCGGGTGTTTTTATGTTGCTTTACGTGCTGGCAATAGAGTAATTCAGAGCAATATTTAACGGCATATAACAGGAATCCTCCCAACCAAATAAAAACAATTTGATTGATATATGCATTGATGAATTCTGATAAATGAAACGCGCTAGCAGATGTCGATTGGGTGAAAGTGGCGGTTATTTTTATGTCGCTCTGATAAGCGTCACTGCCAGCGTTACCAAGATAAACAGAGAATGTCCATAGACTTGCCATTACGCAAGCGATCAAGGCCACTGCGTTGGTCCAATAACGAATCTGTGCGGATTTTTTTTGTGTGACTGCGTAAGTGCAGGCGACAAAAATACTGATCAGGCACGCTTGCCATAGCGAGTGAACCAGTGTCCACCCCAACGCATAAATGATTTCATTGCTAGATAAGCTCATTTTATTTCTCCAACTTGGTCAGAAAATCTTTTATATCGTTTAATTCTTCCGTGGAAATTTTTTCATTGCCAAGCAACTGCATAACCAATCGGGATTTTGATCCCCCAAAAGCAGAATGGAGCAGGCGGTTAAGCAATGTGGTTTGCGTATCCTGCTGTTCAGCGGCAGGAAAATAAATGTGACTTTTGCCGTCTTTTTTGCGCCCCAGAAGCCCTTTCTGTTCCATGATTTGCATGGTTTTTAAGGTGGTGGTGTAACCAACGGGTTTGGTTTTGCATAGCTCATCATTTACTGCTTGTACCTTGGCTTCACCCAGGCTCCAGATGATGCGCAAAATGTCCAATTCGGCAGGCGTTGGGTTGTTCATAAGGAATCCTCAATTATCTACGTAAGGCTTCGTAGTTAATTTATACGAAGGATTTCGTAGTTGCAAGTTTATTTTTGCTGAGGTCTCTAATTGATAGATGGATAAAAAGTGCGGTGGGGATAAACGTTGGAGGGAATAAAAAGTGGAGGTACAAAAAGCAAATGACAATTTTCGATTATGTGAGCCGAATAGCATTGCGCTATTCGGCTCTTTTTTTACTGCGTTAATCGGCGGTGCATTACAAGGATTGCAGGAATTGAATCAACGCACGTTGGTCAGATTGGCTCAAGGATGAATAAGCTCTGCGCGATGCAGCGGCTTCGCCATCGTGCCACAGGATTGCTTCTTCCAAGGTTTTTGCGCGCCCGTCGTGCAGGTAGGCTTGGCGGAATCCGGCCGCGCCTTCCGTTAATCCTATCCCCCACAAGGGTGGTGTTCTCCACTCGCTGCCTGTGGCGACTCCTTCGATAATGCTGTCTGCAAGGCCCGGCCCCATATCGTGAAGCAAAAGATCGGTATAGGGGCGAATGGTTTGATCGCGTAGTTCTGCTAGTGGTGCCAAGGCGCTGGTTTTGAGTTGTTCTACATGGCATGCATTACAGCCGGTTTCCCGGAAGACGTTCTCGCCGCGTAAGGCTGCCGCTGAATTCAAGTTGCGACGTGCCGGTACGCCTAGCAGGCTGACATATTTGGACATGAGATCCACTTCGGTCTGACCCAGTTCGATGGCTTGGGTACCTTGGCAGTCAGCTTGGTTGGTGCCGCAATCCAGTTGGCGAAACATCGGCGTGGTGATACCCATTTCATCTCGTAGGGCGAGGGCGATTTGGTTTTCAACCGAATAAGCGCCTGCTTTCCAACCGAATCTGCCCAAGCGTGTTTCACCTGTGCGAACGTCTCTTAACCGTTGAGCTTTACCACTAATACCTGGCGCCGGTGGCGATGCTTCGAGTGCCAATATCGCGGACTCTGGAACCGCCTCCAGCAATCCAACGCCAATAAAGGGCGGACTGTTCCGCACAGAGAAACTCGCCGGTGCAGTGCCCGTGCCAATGAATCGGTAGACGGGTTTTTGCAAGTTGTTGCGCGACCCGTCGAGGTAGTTAGGCGCAGCCTCGAAACCAATCAGTTGCGTACTCATCTCGCCTGCGCCGGTCGCAGAGGTAAGGCTACTGGGTTGTAGCGATTTGCCAAACATCGGGTGAGTAGAGCCGGGTGTTGCGCCAGCAATTTTAATCGCCTGATTGGTCACGGTTTCGCCCAGCCCTTTGGGGATGGAGCGTCCGTTATTGAAGTGGCATCCCGCGCAGCTTTTTTCGTAGAACAAGGGGCCGAGTTTCCCCGCATGCTCGGTAAAGTTTTCGTTCGCATCCAGCGGCGTACCAGCAGCATTTCTTCTGCCTGTGCCCGGTGCGGGTTGCGGTCTTTCGGCATGAGTGCCCAGGTCAAACTCCGTATGAATCAGGCGGCGGCCAAGCATAAACTGTTGCGCATTACCGCCTTCTTCATGATTGAGGCCTGGCCCTATGTTGCCCGCCAAGGCTTTAAAGACCTCGGTTGGTTCATTGGAATACTGGTAGGAAAGTGTGGTACGTCCACCCAGCCACGCGATCTGTGGCAGTGGGAATGAGTCCAGAATTACCGGGCAATCTGGCTCGATCAGGAAGCCGCTGCTATCGCGTCTACCAATTCTGTCGGCATTGCAGGTACGTAACTGACCATTGCTGAGGCGGTCTTCGGTGGCGCGACCTTCCCAGGGCACTATCCCATTGGGTTCATCGCCTTTGCCTCCCCCAACCATATACAGGAAGGTGGTGCCGTAGTAGTTGTTGCGGCTACCGGCAGTTTCCAGCGCATTGGGGTCGAGGAATTGCGACACCTCGATCTCCATACGATCGCCGACTCGGATAGGTCTGTTGGCTTTCGGGTTGAAGTTTACGGCGCGCTTGTTGGTTCGTGCGTCGCTAAAGCGGTAGTGCCTGTCTTTGCCGGGTAGCAAAGTGACGTAACTATTATCGTAAAACTCGGCGAGCGTGCCTTGGCCAAGGAACCAGACCCTGAAGTCCCGTGTGTTGGGGTTGAGCGGGCTCAACATGTGTGTTTCAAAATCAATTTCGGTACCGCCTTTGGCAACATAGTCCCGAATTTCAAGAACAACGGTCCGATCTTGCCAGTAATGTGCAAGGTAATGATCATAGCCAGACCCGTTCTGGAGCGCTTGGGCAATCTGCGCTTCTGTCATGCCAGGGCTTACTTTGAGCGGATGTGACTCTTTATGGTGGCGGTCGCGCCCGCGATCAGCGAACCAGGTTGATAAGTAGGGGCGGCCTTGTTCATCAACGGCGTCGCGTACTAATTCGGGTTCCAAACGGGTTCTGCTGTTAAAGAGGGGAACGACGGAACCGAGCGCGTTTGAGCTGGCTGCCGATGAAGATGACAGCGCGGCTCTGCTGGACGCGATTGTGGAAGTCACCGCCGAAGACTGCGCTGCTCGGCTTGACGCTGCGCGTGACGAAACCGCGCCAACAGAGCTGCTGGTGGGGCGCGCGGAGCTGCGTGCAGCGATGGGGGTGGAGCTGGCGGCGCGGGAGCTTGTCATCGACGATGAAAACAGGCTGCTGCTGGATGAGCTGGGCGAGCAGCAATGGGTGCGGAGCCAGCCGGTATCGTAAGCGCCGTTTTCGGTCCGGCCGATCGTAAAGCTGTACTCAACCATTGCATTAGGCGGGAGCTGGTCCAGTACCAATGTGCTACGGCCTTGGGTATTTCTGTTCATCCTTACATTGACTTGAGCGCCGCTATTGATTCGGTAATGAGCATCTGCCCAGGCCGCTCCATCGACGGACAACTCAATGCTATTTGAACTTACCGATCTGGCGCCAAATGGTGCATTGGCTTTGAGTGAATAGATGGAGTAACCCCAGAGGTTTCCGGTGCTTCGCTTGGTGCAGAGCACGCGCAGGTAACGATAGGTGTTGTTTTGCAGTGAGGGCTGAACGCTAATAAGGTCAGTTCGTGCGCCCGCTTGGCCATTCGCCACACTGGCTATATGTTGCCAGCCACCCTCAGGGGTGTTTGAGCCGAGAATCTGGTAGTCCCCGGCACTGGCTCTCTCCCAATCGATGACCAGACTGCTGACTTGGGTCGAGAAGCCCAGATCAATGGTTAGATGCGCGGTGTCTTGATTGTGTTGGGATTCCCAGCGCGATGCCGGATTGTTATCCACCGCATTCGAGGGGAGCATGAGGGCGCTGGATGCTGTTGCCGGTTTATTCAGCGCCATGTCAATGTGTTGCGCCTGCGCAACAGCACAGATGCCCGACAACCCCAGGCTAACCAGCAACCTGAGTAGCCGGTTGGTTCTCTCACTAATCATAATGAATCTCCGAAGGTGTTATTGTTAATTTATCGTGATAACGCGGTTCTGCTTCACTGACTATTTGTCGCTACTGCCCATTGAAATAGCCGTTGAGAGAAAAACTATTATTCTTGTAGGTGTGGCTGCCCCGACGATTGCGTCGATCAATCGGTACCTTGTTATTGTTGTGCGGGTTTCGGATGGATTTCTTTCCACTTATGCGAAATTTGTAAATTAAGAAGCTATTTGTTGCGGCCTTCAGTAGGTATCGCGTCCTAAAATCGCAATCCTGGTGGTGACGGGGATCTCCCTCTTTTTGATGCTTGTGTCACATTTTTGGTGGGTTTTCGTGCCACTTTAATGCGTATTCTGAATTGAACCTCTCAATATTATGAAAAAAGGGAAAATGAGATGAGTTCATAGGTGTCATCTTCCGATAATGATTTCGCCCGGCTTTCTCGGCACCGCATTCCTCAATCCCGGATGCCGATTCAAAGCTTTGCACACGCAGTTAACCGGCGATCACATTGAATAAATAACTAAGAAGGTGAACCATGACTAGTCTCTCTACGCCCAAGCAACGGTTGTCCGCGCTTGGTATCGCACTCGCATCAGTTGCAGGT
>CAIOHY010000342.1 GCA_903858205.1 uncultured Cellvibrio sp. | reverse complement strand
CCGCTCACCCGACAGCGCCCGCGCCCAGCAAAACTGGAAAGGCCCCTATCTGGATGAAGAAATCCCGCTCGATCCTTGGGGCACCGCCTACCAATATCGCCGCGAAAAAAATGGCCTGCAGGATTTCACTCTTTATTCACTGGGTGCGGATGCCAAACCCGGCGGTGAAGAACTGGATGCCGACATAGGTTTAGCGACCAAGTAACAATTTCCTCAACACGCTCTGTTCCTGAGGCTCCCATGAACCCGCGCGCCGGTTTTACCCTGATTGAATTATTGGTGGTACTAATGATTCTCGGGCTCACCAGCGCCCTGGTGCTGCCGCGCCTGCCTGCGATTTATGAGCGGTTTCAGGATAAATCCGCGCAAGAGCAACTGATCCAATCCCTCTCCACGCTCAGTCTCAAAGCCTACACTCGCCAGCAAACCATCACGCTCACCAAGGAATCGGCACCCGCTGTATTAGGTTTGACGAATGATCTCAACATTCGCATCGATCAACCCATCGTCTACCAGGCTAACGGCGTCTGCCTTGGCGGTAGGCTCAGTTTTGAATTGGATGGCATAACCCGCCAGCTGGAATTGCTGCCTCCCTATTGTGAACCGAGGGTAATGTGATGCCCCGGTTACGCTCGTTTGCCGGCTTTACACTGGTGGAGGCGATGGTCGCACTGGTGATTTTCTCCGCTGCTGCCATGGGTATCTATAGCTGGATCAATACCAACCTTATCTCCCTCAATCGCCTCGCAGCGGTTGCGGAATCCGAGTTTGTAGTGGATTCGGCGGTAGAGCGCTTGAAGTTGATTGACCTGCGCAGTGAAACCGCAGGTTCGTTTAACGTGGCCGGTTATCAGGTGGAATGGCGCGCGGAGTTAGTGGAGCCGTGGCGGCAAGGCAAAACCCAGCAGGGGGCGATTAGCCTTTACGACTTTGGACTCTACGATATCCATTTGGATTTATTCAAAGATGCTCGCCCACAAGGCAGCTTCCAGTATCGCCAAACCGCTTGGCATATGGCGCGCGAGTTCAAGCTGGAGGGCGATGATGAGTTCTAGGTCGACCCACTCGCGTGTTCGGCAGCGCGCCTTCACCCTGATTGAAATGCTGGTGGTGATGATTATTGTCGCTATGGTTGTCACCCTGATAGTGCAGGGTTTTGGCTACACACTAGGCCTTTATCAGCGCGTAGTTAAATCGCAAAACAATGCCTATCAACAGGTATTTGCTTATCACTGGCTTAACAGCAGCTTGTCTGCACCGGTCGCGATGCGCCCCAAGGATCGCGGCTTGGAAGGTGATGCGCGCCGGGTGGCGACTTATACCTACCAACCGCTGTTGGCTAAACAGGGGTTAAAGACTTTAGTCCAGTGGGAATTGGCGGAAAACGCAGGTCAGTTAGTACTCAGTTATCGTGAAGGGAGCAGCTATTTTCCGGTTTACCAGTGGCTGGATGCGCGCGGCCAGTTTGAATACATGGATGAACAGGGCCAATGGGTCAACCGCTGGCCGATCCAAAAGAGCGATAATTTGCCCCTCCCCAAAGCCATGCGAATCCTGATTACCAGCGGGCGCGATAGTTTTAATTATGTCGTCAAGGTCGATACCCGCTTGCGAGCGGAAGTCACATCAGACGAGGTGATGTATGGTCGCGATTAATCGCCGTCTGCAGCAGCGCGCCCAGCAGGGGTTTATTCTTGCTGCCACACTCTGGACGCTGGCGATCATGTTTATTGTGGTCGGCATTTTTCACACCTATGTCCAGCAAAAGCTACAAGTGGGCATGCAGGCAAAAGCCAATCTGCAGCAGCGGTTAGATCGCCATTCCACTGAGCAAACGCTCTTGTACCTGCTTGCCAGCTCACGTATGACGCGTTCGGGTATGACCTTTGCGCAACAGCAAGATGAGGCATTTATCTCGGATGAAGGTTTTCTGATTACCGATGCTGTGGGCGACGAATTAACCCTTGATAGCGCCGTTTATCAGGGCATAGGCGAAACCCGCTTCACGGTGCAGGATCTATCGGGCTTGTTGGCCATTAATGTGCCCAATCCGCTCGATTTGGCCGCGATCATTGACAAATATGATCCCAGTCCGGTGGTGCGCACCCAATTGATTAGCCGTTTGCAGGACTATATCGACGCTAACGAGTTAGTCAGTCTTTCCGGCGCTGAGCGAGAAGATTACGCCCGCCAAAAGTTACCCCTGCCGACCAATGACTATTTGCGCTCGGAAACAGAATTGTACCGGGTCATGGGTTGGGGCGACTGGCTTGACGCGCATCCAGAAGTAGACTGGCAAACCTGGTTGAGTGTGCGTAAGGATTCCGTGATGAACCTCAACACCATGCCGAAAACCTTGTTGATGAACTACTTGGGTTTGAGCGAGGAATTGAGTGACCAGTTGGTGCTCGAGCGCAAAGCCAATCCATTCCGGACCGTTGAGGATTTTGTTGTGCGGACTAGTCTCCCGATGAATTTGGGCGAAGATAAATACCGTTTTTTCCCTAGCAGCGAGTTAAGGATAAGCCTGTGGAATAAGGGGGGAGGACAAGCCCAGGTGATTAGCCTACAATTGACGCCCAACGGGCTCTACGGGCCATGGCTAGTGAATTATGAGTACAGTGTCCAACGTGGTAACGACAATAATGAACCTTTGGCCATTCGGCAAACAACCCTCTTTGGCCACACCTTGGGTGATGACCGCTGAAGGGGCTCGCCTGCTCAGTGACTTGCCATCAATATCATCTGATACCCAACTCGAATCGCCACGTTTGATTGTCCCGCGCCAGTATCTCTTCTATTTATATGTCAATTTGGAATCAGTACCCCACGCATTGCGCCGCAATCTCATTCAGCAGCGTTTGCAGCAGGCCAGCCCCTTTGCGAACCCCGCAAGTTGGATAGTGCAGGAAGGCAGCAGCGCGCAAATCTGGTTCTGGGACGGTAGTCTGATCCAAAGCCGTCGCGAGCAAACCCCTGAATTACCCACAGCGGTGTTGCCGGAATCGCTACTGCACAGCCCCTATGTCCAGGGCTTTCGCTTGCAGGCCTGTTTGAATGGATGGGAAATGCAGTATTGGGATGCCGCCAACCTGCGCCATACCCGCTGGTTATCGCAGCGGCCTGATGCGCGCGCGCAAGCCGATTTTGTGCGCACCTGCGGCTTTAGTTTGGATCAGGTCGAATGGGCGG
>CAIOHY010000341.1 GCA_903858205.1 uncultured Cellvibrio sp. | reverse complement strand
TGCGCGCGCCGATGAAGAGCGCGGTGTCGTGATTGTATTAACCGGTGATGGCAAAGGAAAAAGCTCATCGGGTTTTGGTACGGCATTACGTTGCCTTGGTCACGGCTACAAAGTTGCCATAGTGCAATTTATTAAAGGTACTTGGGAATGCGGTGAGAAAAACTTTTTAACTGAAAGTATTTTTCGCGGCGCCAGCCCACAACTTGAATATTTTGTGATGGGTACTGGATTCACTTGGGAAACCCAAAGCGCCGAGCAGGATAAAGCCGCCGCTGAAAAAGTGTGGGCCGAATGCGAACATGTATTCCGCGATCCCGATATTCATCTGGTGCTGCTCGACGAATTAACTTACATGCTCAACTACAAATATCTTGATAAAGACAAAGTGGTCACCGCAATTCAAAATCGCCCACGCAACCAAAACGTGATTATTACCGGGCGCGGCGCAAAAAAATATTTGGAAGACCTGGCGGACACCTTCAGCGAAGTAAAAGCCGTCAAGCACGCCTTTAATGCGGGGGTTAAAGCGCAGAAGGGGATTGAGTGGTAAGCCTCTCCAGGGAAAGTGCTGTCTCCTTAATGGTGCCGGGCACCAGGTCCGACTTCGCAGGCATGATGCCCAGGCGCCGCGCTTACCAGGATGTAACAAAGCCGCATACCAAATCACACTTTTGAGCACTTGAGAAACAATTCTCGGGTTGCATATTGCCGATATATAGTATGTATGACATTATGTCAGCGCAATCATTTACCGGGCTCCCGTTATGGAGGGGTGCCGCATAATAATTAATAAAGTTCACTTAATGTTGTACCGAATTTCCCACCGAGTATCGAGCCTCAGCTATGCCCTCCAGAGGGTTCTGGATTAGGAAAGCGTGGCGGCATAATAAAATCGGTCTTTGATACCTTGTGGTTTACCCAGTCTTGGCTTTTGCGCGTTGCAGCTACTCGCGGCGGGTGCTCCATAAATGATTGCGTATAGCAAATAGCGTATCCGCGGCGCTGGTTGGGGCCACACAGGCATGAAAATGGGTTTTTCGCTTAATCTGAACGGTTGTTTCATCGATGCTGAAGTTCTACCGAGATGCCCTTGCGGCATTTGTCGCGATCCTATTGGCTACCGCCTTGGTGGTCTATGTGGGATATGCCAGGTCGCAACTGAACGTATCCTTGTTTCCGGGGCGCGATGAGGATTTTCTGTGGGTGTCCGCAGTCGAGCCGAAAGCGTCCAGCAGCAAAACCCGTTTAAGCTTGAAGAGCGAGGTCGGCACGGTTGAGTATGATTTTTTTCTGGATCCAGAAACGCCTTTTCCGTACACGCATTACTCCATTTATTTTGTTGATCCGATTCAATCCTTTGTACAAGCGGATCTTCGTCGCTTTGCCGAAATTTCTTTCAAGATTCAGTGCGATCCTAAAAATGTTCTTATGTTGGTGTTGTTCAGTTTTGATGACAAAGTGACTGACTTAAACAATATGGCGACGCGTCGTGTGTCGTCTGCAGCCTTTTCCTGCGATAAAAATTGGGCGGAAATAACCCTCAACCTGGATGATTTGGATACGCCGCACTGGTGGTTAGGTCGTTATGGATATGAGTTTAGTGATACCGGTTACCAGCTGAATAAAACGATGGGTTTTGCTTGGGTTAATTCATTGCAAAGCCCGCTTAATACGCCGTCTCACGTGAAACTAACCGATGTGAAATTACTCGGTACTGATCATCGGTTTATCTATGGTGCTGGCATCATCAGCCTGATTTTGTGGGTCGTATTTTTTGTCTGGCTACTTCGCCGCTACCTAAGGGTTTTGACGATTGATATCAGGGAAAAGGTGAAACAAGATCAGCCGTTAATGGCCTATAAAAAATTATCGATCGAACCGCAAAAAGATAAAGAAAAGAGTGCGGTGTTGCGCTTTATGGCGACAGAATATGCAAACCCTGAGTTGAGCTTGGAAATAGCGGCTGCAGCATTGGGTGTTAATCGAACAAAAATAAATGACATCCTAAAAGAGGAATTAGGCCTCACTTTTAGCACCTATTTAAATAAGCTGCGATTGACGGAGGCGGCACGCTTGCTCTCTGAAAATGAAGATGCAAACGTATCTGAAATTGCTTATTCGGTTGGCTACAATAATGCGTCGTACTTTAATAAATTGTTTAAAACCGAGTACGGATGTGTTCCCAAAACATTTAAAGCCCTATACCCGTTAAAAGACCCCACCTGAATTTTCTATTCGTAAAAATTTCAATCTATTTCTTATTTGGCATTACATTTTTTATTCAGTCGCACGAGCTTATGCCTTGAGGTAAAACTCTATCTTGTGGTGGCGAAGCAGTTCTCATCTTGCAAGTTAGCGCTTAAAACTGCATTAAAATAATCACAGCAACTCTTAAATTTTTTACAGTTTTATAAAAAACCTTTCAAAACTGCAATTTTTACTCTGTGAATTTCCTTAGTCTCGCACTACAGCTTTGCTCGAGTTCTCTCGCTGCCCGAGCCGCAACCTATTTTAACAATAGCGATTAATGCAAGGTCGCAACCCATAACTAAAAAAGAGATAGGTGTGTAAGTAAAACATTCTTTGTATGTCACTCCCTGCTTTGCCCGATCGTTCGCTCGGGCTTTTTTAGGGAAGCCGTTCGATTACTTCTTCAATAACCATAAACGGAGAGCTATACCATGCTAAATCTAACCTCGTCGCACACTATTCTTGCGCAGGTGCTGAAACGCACCTGTGGCTTGGTTGGTGTCAGTGCCGCTCTGGCGGTCTCATCCCATGCGGCCTTTGCTGCTTGTACTTATACAATTGAAAGTGAATGGAACACCGGTTTTGTTGCCAATATCACCATTAAAAATGATACAGGTGCGCCAATTAATAACTGGAGCGTAAATTGGGGCTATTCCAATAACCGCATCAGTGGGTCCTGGAACGCGAATTTATCTGGCTCAAACCCTTACACCGCATCTAACGTATCCTGGAATGGCAATATTCCGGTTGGGCAATCGGTCTCGTTTGGTTTTCAGGGCAACAAAAATAGTGCAACTGCCGAGCGGCCAACCCTAAATGGCGCTGCATGTGGTGGCGTTGCTTCTTCTGTGCCTCGCTCCAGCGCTGCGCCTAGCTCAGTTGCTCGTTCAAGTGTTGCGCCTAGCTCTATTGCTCGTTCAAGCGTTGCGCCTAGCTCAATTGCGGCTTCAAGTGTTGCCCCAAGTTCTGTTGCTCGTTCAAGCGTCGCGCCCAGTTCGCAACCTGTTGTAGCGAGCAGCCGTTCATCATCGTCTGCTGGTTACAATGTTCCAGCAAATAATTTTGCGCAAAATGGTGGAGTCGAAAATGGTTTGACCAATTGGTCAACAACCGCTGGTACTGTTGCTCGCTCAACTGCCGATAAACGCAGCGGCTCTGCCAGTGCATTAATTACTGGCCGCACAGGCAACTGGAATGGTTTAACGTTCAATACCGGTTCGTTGGTGAGTGGTAGTCAATATGATGTTGCTGTGTGGGTAAAACTCGCACCAGGAACACCAGACAGTGTTGTGCAATTGACCGCCAAGCGTCAGGACGATAGCGATACCTCTACCTACACTGAATACACCCAAGTAGCGACTGCGACCGCATCGTCTACCGAGTGGCGTTTGCTGCAGGGTTATTACACGCAATCAGGTTCGACTGCATTCCAACATTTTATTATTGAAGCGACTGATGCAACCATCAGCTACTACGCTGATGATTTTTCTATCGGTGGTCAAGCACCTGCTTCCAGTTCTTCCAGCAGTTCGTCATCCGTTGCATCAAGC
>CAIOHY010000340.1 GCA_903858205.1 uncultured Cellvibrio sp. | reverse complement strand
GCTCTAGTGTCGCCGGAACAGTTTAAAGGTTACCTGAAATATCTCAAGCCGTCTATCAGACAACGGATGGCGTTGGCGGTAAATTCAACTATCGAAGAGTTCCGTCTGCGATCTGGGTATGAACGGGACTTTGAAGTAGAGCAGATATTGACGGCATTCAAAGGCTCCTTGACTGACAATCTTATCTCGCTGCTCAATACAAAAACTCCTGACAGTGAGAAAGCCTTCCATTATAATCTCCGCAGCCTGATGATGGTTATCGACCGTCTTGAGAAGGCCGGAGTAAAAAAACGGGCAAATGATCCTAAGTTGCTAGGTGCGGCCGATATAATGAAGTCAATCCAGCTCGAGCCGCAGGAGATGACCAAGATGGGCATCTTTCGAAATCTCTCCGAAGCCGACGTAAACGTAAACACTAATTAAAATGCTGAATTCGTTCGGTGGGACACTCAACTTTTCCACGTTAGAGCTATTTGAACAGATAATTAAGAGCTCTGACGCTTCTCAACTTGATGAGGTCTTCGATTGGGAAGAGTACAACCGAGAAGTAGAAGAGCTGGCCAATGCATCAATGGAGGATGCTCACGTTGCTCAAGCTAGGCTGATCCAGGATACTCCGGAAGAAACGCTTGCGATCACCCATATATCCAAAATAGTAGAAAACTTCCTAACAGTCGATGGACAACCCTTTGTTTTTGCTGGTCGAGAATATGTGAAGGGCTTGTATGACCTAGTTAAGGAGTATCCTAGCGGATGTCGTAACCAAATTTGGCACACTGGGCGTCAGGTTGAAAAATCGACCACGCAGGCAGCAAAATCTATCTCTCTTGGTATTGCGGTACCTGCATACAAGACGCTGTACATAACCCCGCGATTCGATCAAGTGACCGTGTTTTCGCAGCAGCGCTTCAAGCCAATGTGCGAAGACTCCAAAAAGATTTTAGGTCGTTGGGTCAAGCCTAGCGAATGCCTCTGGCAAGTAGGAGCTAAGCAGTTTGCCAATGGAAGCTTCTATAACTTCAGGTCATGTTATCTAAGCGCAGACAACTCTCGTGGTATCTCAGCTAATCATCTCATGATTGACGAGATTCAGGACATCCTCTCAGAGAACATCCCGATTGTCGAACAGTGCCAATCACACTCTAGCGCGGAGTTACGGTTCAGAACGTATGCCGGTACGCCCAAGACCAACAGCAATGTCATCACTCGACGTTATCAGAATTCATGTCAGTTCGAGTGGTTGTGTAAGTGCGAGGGCTGCCAACATTGGAACTACTTAGATGAGAACGTGATTGGCCCTGATTTCTTTGAGTGCGTGCGTTGCCACAAAGAGATATTCCCATCAAAAGGCCAGTGGGTGCCTGCGCGGCCTGAATTACTAGACAAGTGCTGGGGATTCCGTATTCCTCAGATCATGGTGCCCTTTAAGACGCACAAAGATATCAAAGAACTCAGGGACGATCCTCAGACATCTAGAAGACAATTTTACAACGAGTGCCTAGGTCTTCCTTATGACGAAGGTGAACTTGTTCTAACAGAAAAGGACATGGTAGAAGCTTGCGCCGCAGGCGATGGTAATGGAATGTGGACTGCCGGTGAAAGCTATGGTCTCGCGCGAAGAGGCATTCCGGTGTTTGCTGGGATTGACTATGGCACAGCAGAAGGAAACACGCCGTCCTTTACCGTGATAACTATCGGCTACATGAATGCCTACGAAAAGTTCCAGATTATTTACATGGAAAAACTTCTTGGCGAAAAAGCTAACTTAGCCAAGCAGCCGCACTACTTAAACAATTTGATGCGATCTTATGGAGTCAGATGGGTCGGTGCTGACTGGGGATTCGGTGCGCCAATCAATCAACGCTTAATTGAAGAGTTTGGCTGGGCACGCGCGAACGCTAACCATATTCTGATGGAGTTCCAATACGTAAAACAAAAGAACAAGGCAAATTGGAGCAGTAGGGCTACGCGTTACATGCTCGATCGCAATCAGTCCATGAATGATATGATTGATGCTATTAGAAATAAAAGAATTACGTTCTTTAAGTACGATGAAATGCGCCCTTACGTGCTAGACTTCACGACCATCTTCATTGAGTTTGATGAGTACCACGGTACTATGCGATATGATCACCAGTTGCCAGACGACTGCTTCCATTCAGTGAACTACGCTTACTCGGCCGCTAAACAGTACTACGGTAAGTTAACTCCCAAGGCGTTGCCTGATCTTAAAGATGAAGATCATAACGAGTACGATATGATGTAAAAAAGACGGCCGGTTGAACCGGCCCTAGGTAGGCATCTTGGCCCCCCTAATGCCTACCTACAGTAGGGGGTATCCGTTCACTTCTTGCACTTGTACCCTTCCACATGATGGAAG
>CAIOHY010000339.1 GCA_903858205.1 uncultured Cellvibrio sp. | reverse complement strand
GCCAGCAAATGGCACCAGAATATTATGCGCAATTAATTCACAAATCGTTTGTTCGCTAATATTGGCCGACAAACAAAGCTCTTCAAAATTGATATAAAAACCAGGCGCATAGATTTCTGACAGTGGCATCATAATGAAGCATCCCATTCTCGACGCGGCTCAAAATGGGCACTGCCCGCGAGCTGCGACCACAGTATTTTTTCAGATTCTGTCACTGCAGGAGGCATGACAATTTTTAGTACAGCAATCAAATCACCGGCGGCTGATTTACCCGGCAAGCCTTTACCTTTAATGCGTAAACGCTGCCCCGACTGACTATTAGGGGGAATGACCAATTGCACCTTTCCATTCAGACTGGGCAAAATTATTTTTGTGCCCAACGCGGCTTCCCAGGGTGCTAAGGGTAAAGTCAGTAATACATTATTACCGGCTACATCAAAGAACGGATGCGGAATTAAACGAATCACTAAATACACATCGCCGTTGGGTTGATGCCCGATACCTGGCGCGCCCTGACCTTTTATGCGAATGCGCGCACCATCACTAACACCAGCGGGAATTTTTACATTGAGTGATTTTTTTAGATTGTGCCGTAAACCTTGTTGGTCATAAAAAGGAATGGTGAATTCAATTAAGCGGGTTGCATTCGCAAAGGTATCCTCCAGCATAATCGGCCACTCCATTTCAACATCAGCCCCTTTATTCTGATTAACATCCTCGTGCCGATTTTCCTGTCGATACTGATTGTGGACATTTGCTTCGCCGAAAATGGAATTAAAAAAATCCGCAAAATCGCGATTGCCGCGCCCATAGTTGCTGGCGCCAAAGCCCGAATCCGGCTGATCAGTGCGCGCATTAAATCCATTCTTGCGCGCATCGCATAGCGCATCGTACTCCGCACGTTTATCTGCACTATGTAATACCTCATAGGCCTGCGCGACCTGCTTGAACTTTTCTTCCGTGTCCGGCAGCTTGCTCAGATCAGGGTGATATTTGCGTGCGAGTTTGCGATAGGCCGTTTTAATCGTTTTATCGTCGGCGGCTGAATCAACACCGAGTACAGCGTAATAATCAATAAATTCCATGCCTCGTCCTGTTTGAGCAACCTCCTTTCTTGCAATCAAACAAGCACGCCTGTAAGCGGGCGGCAGTGTTGCAAGACTTAATCCGTGCTGCTCAGGTAGGGACTTTGCGCCCAAAACATTTTCATCTCTGTTCGGTATCGCGCTTAGTGACACCAGGCTGAAGCCCGGTGCGCCCAGCCTGGGTTACCTTCAAGGCGAAGGCCATACTTGAACCAGTAAATTGCTGTTTTCATTCACGAATATCCCGAAAAACCGTTGGTAGTCAATACGCTTGCACGGGGCTTTTGTATCATTTAGCGGGGTTTATGGTGCCGGAGAGCAATAAAGATATTCTTGATATGAAAATCTAATCTAGAAATTGGGAGGCGGCCAACTGGAGCTTTTCAACAGCTGCGCGATACTTAAGCCTGTACCTGTGGATCAGGTGCAGATGTGTGATTTTCACACGGAGATTTCAACCAACAATGAGGTGGAAGATGGACTTAGTCACGAAAGATATTGAACTGATTCGTGAAGTCAGGTGCCTGTGTCTGAAACACGATTTTGACGCTGCTGTAGCACTAGCTAGAACTGTTACCGATCCAGAAACGCGCGATACATTGTTGTTTATCTGTCGATCCTTTAAGGCCGCACAGATAAATGTACGTGCGGCCTAAGCTTACCGAGTCAAAGGACTGACCAACATCCCGCATAGAGCGCATCGTAACTGTCTTCTTTGACAATC
>CAIOHY010000338.1 GCA_903858205.1 uncultured Cellvibrio sp. | reverse complement strand
CGTTGAAATAAGGCTGCGGCATCCGTAAAGTGGCAACCAATAAGTTCGCCGGCTTTTCGTGAGCTCAGAAAAAATTGGCTTGTGCCTTCATGGGCTTGCAGCGCCATGCATATTCGCATCAAATGGATGGCTTTCACACCATAGTCAATTAACTCTGGGATTTCTGGTGCAAGGGGTAAATTGCTCAGGCACTGGCCTAAGGTAGCGCCATACGGTTCTCGAACCCTGCTCCATGCATTTCTGAAGTCGACCCATGAGGCAGCGAGGTCCTTAGTGCCAATCACGTGCAAATGCTTTGCGTGCCACTGCCTAACAATGACTTGCTGTCTTTCACGTGTAGCTTGGGGCTCAATACCTTTGAGCTTCCGCGCCAATTCAAAGAGTGCTCGATGCCGCTGCCCCACGTCAGTTGGAACAGTGCTGGCGAGAAAATTTGTGCCCTTCCCTACAGAAGAGACTGAAGATACAGAAGAATTGCCATCAGTCTCTTCTGTAGGTTTGTGGCGGATTTTTTTTGCTAAATTTTCAAAATTAACCAGCTGACCCAACTGCTCATTTTTGATTGCATGCCCTGTGACAGTCAAGTATCTACCCGCCGTATAGAGTTCAACTGATAGTCTGCCGACCTTTCCTTTTACGCCATGACTGAGGTTTGGCGCTAATCCAAATGCCCGAAGACCATTTCCGCTAGGAGAAAACTCAATGTAGGCCGCCCCTAATTCTGCTAATAGTTCCATGGCTTCAGATTCAGGTTTGCCGTCAACAACACAGTGATCGAGGTCTACGCCAGCGATTCCGTTGCCGGTTAATACGAAGCCGACACCAAGCCAACCGCCCTCGCTGTAAGCCGCGTCAGCTTGCTGAAAGGATCCCCATGAATAAGGGTCATTGACCTTTGCTTTGCTGTTTGGTCGGGTTGGATCGTAGAGGACCTTGGCGTCTTTCCAGACGACCCATTGGTCATAGCATTTAAGCTCTAGTGGCATGTTTTCAAATTTAGGCTGTAGCATCGCCACCTCCAAAATTTGATCAGGCTGGTGCTGTTCAGCGCAGGGAGCCTTTTCATTCGTGGGGTCAATATGGTGGTTCATTAGCGCCACCGTTTAAACCATCGCCCGCTCGATGCGCTTTGCATGAAGTACCAACACCAGCTCGCGGATTTCATCGTCAGACTTACCAGCCACCCGAGCCGCCACAATCGCTTTGATTTCGTAGTCTGGCCAGCCCCGAGAACGCTGCCCAATAGCTACCCCGGTAGTTAGCGTGCCGTCCCGAACACTGTTATAGACGCTGGCATCTGACCGCCAGCCCATTTCATCCTTGACTGATGGAATTCTCCAAATAGCCATATTTCCCCCAATGTTTCTCGCTGGCGATTGCTAGCGATTAGGGGCAATTTAAAACAATAAGTACGAGATTAATACACTCGATTCACTCCGATAACAGGGGGTCAAATCATCTCTTATGACCGCGCAAACCCGCATGAATATTGAGGTAAATGGGGTCCAATAACTATTTTCGTGGCCCGGTTTTTAAACCGTCCACACGCAATATTGTTGCCATGGAATCAGCCATGCTCTTGGATACAGCTCGTTGTGCTTGCAACCAAGTTGAAACATCTTGGTTTATAGGGGCTGTACTTGGATCGGTCGAATCGTAATTCACCCAAAATCTATTCGCCGCAGCCTCCAAGTGTTCCAGCAATTTAGTTTCATGTTCCCCCCATGGCCATTTGGTTGGACTATTTTTGTTGGTTAAATTTGGTGAGGAACCAACCGTAATATGGAAATCATTGAAGTGATAGTCGGACTTCATTTCTATGGCAGAAAGCCATCGAACCAGTTCTTCACGAGTGAACTTTTGGATGTCAAAGGATGATTCATCCTGATCATTGAGCCAGTGACCCGCTTGGAGTCGAACGATATCAAATTCGTATCCGGATCTATGAAGCATCCTATAGCTATAAAGTCCAGTGGATTTTTCCGTAATATTTACAAGAGATTGATCGTCACCAGCCCCGTCTTTAAACTCATATGCCCAAATTGCTTTTCCTAATGCTTTTTGGTAAGCACTTCTCATTCTTTCGACTATTGGGTATGTTTTATCTACCTCTGTTTTGGGTAAATTAGGTTCAATACCTAATATCAGTGCCGCAGCTTCTTCTCCCGTGAAGTGAGTTGCAAAATCCCAATGCCTTAAAGTTGTGTTCGACATAAATCTCCCTGCTCAGACCCCTTAAGATACCAGCGCCTCCGGGTCAGAGTGTCCCGGTTTTCTCCATCGGGGATCAGCCGATAGCTAGGCGTGGTCTAAAACTGTTATGCCGCTTTGAACGGGAT
>CAIOHY010000337.1 GCA_903858205.1 uncultured Cellvibrio sp. | reverse complement strand
TTAAAAAGATGCCGCATTCTAAACGATTCTGTGCCAGTTTGACCAAGATCAATCCCTTATCGATGAATTGTTGTTTCAGGTGGTTTGCGGGAAACTCTCCCGCGTGCGGTATTTTTGGTTTCTCTGGCGGTATTTTTATGGTATAAAGCGCGCCTCTTTTGGGATGAGCTAGTCCACCCGCAAGAGAATCATTGTTTTTTTAACGTAATTTACCAACGTCACATATATACCGACACGCAAAACCTGGGTGCCCAATGCTCGCTTCGGCGGACATGATGGTTGGTTAGCGGGGTATATAGAGGCCTAACCCAGTAGGAATACTAAAATGCCACAAGTAAGCATGCGCGACATGTTGTCTGCCGGTGTCCACTTCGGTCACCAAACCCGTTACTGGAACCCAAAGATGGGTAAATACATCTTCGGTGCACGTAACAAGATCCATATTATCAACCTTGAGCACACCGTTCCTGCGTTCAACGAAGCTTTGGCTTTGGTGCAGCAAATGGCGTCGCAAAAGAAAAAAATTCTGTTTGTTGGTACCAAGCGCGCTGCGCAAAAAATTATCAAAGAGCAGGCTGAACGTGCTGGCCAGCCTTTCGTAAGCCACCGTTGGTTGGGTGGTATGTTGACCAACTACAAAACCATCCGTGCGTCTATCCGTCGCCTGTCAGAGCTGACTACCCAAAGCCAGGACGGTACCTTCACCAAGCTGACTAAGAAAGAAGCTTTGATGCGTACCCGCGATATGGAAAAGCTGGAGCGTTCTATCGGCGGTATCAAAAACATTGCTGGCTTGCCTGATGCAATGTTTGTAATCGATGTTGACCACGAGCGTATTGCTATTCAAGAAGCTAACAAGCTTGGTATTCCTGTTATCGGTATCGTTGATACCAACAGCAATCCAGAAGGCGTTGACTATGTAATTCCAGGTAACGACGACGCCATCCGTGCGATCAAGTTGTACGTTGCTGCTATTGCTGACGCTTGCTTGGAAGGTGGTAAATCAGCATCTTCAGTTCCAAATAAAGATGAATACGTAGCTGCCGAAGGCGCTGCTGAGTAATCGTAAGTAGTAATCAAACGACCATAAAACTCCAGTAGCCTGCACGCAGGCACTGAGTTGTCGGAAGAGGGGGCTTAGCCCCCTTTTTTCAAATTGAATTCGAACATTTCTATAGAGGAAATAACCATGACAGCTGTTACTCCTGCATTGGTAAAAGAACTGCGCGACCGCACTGGTTTGGGCATGATGGAATGTAAAAAAGCGTTGGGCGAAGCCAATGGCGATGTTGATTTGGCGATCGAGAACCTGCGTAAAGTATCTGGCTTGAAAGCAGCTAAAAAAGAAGGCCGTACCGCAGCTGACGGTGTTGTTGCGGTTAAAGTTGCTCCAGACAACAGCTACGGTGTAATCGTAGAAGTTAACTCTGAAACTGACTTCGTTGCTCGTGATGCTGGCTTCCTGGCTTTTGTAAACTCTGTATTGGATAAGGCTTTCGCTACCAAGCAATCTGACGTTGCTGCAGTAATGGCCGGTGAATTGGAAGCTGCTCGCGAAGCATTGGTACAAAAAATTGGTGAAAAAATCAGCGTTCGTCGCATTAGCGTGGTTGAGGGCGGTGTAGTCGGTGGTTACCTGCATTTGAACAACCGTATCGCTGTGTTGGTTCAATTGGAAGGTGGTAACGAAGAAACTGCTAAAGACGTTGCTATGCACGTAGCTGCAGTTAACCCGCAAGTGGTTAGCTCTGACCAAATGCCAGCTGACGTTGTAGAGAAAGAAAAAGAAATCATCCGTGCTCAACCAGACATGGCTGGTAAACCAGCTGAGATCGTTGAGAAGATGATTGTTGGTCGTATCAGCAAGTTCCTGAAAGAAGCTAGTTTGGTAGATCAAGCTTTCGTTAAGAATCCAGAGCAGACTGTTGCTCAATTTGCCAAAGCAGCAGGTGCAACTGTTAAAAACTTTGTGCGTCTTGAAGTAGGCGAGGGTATCGAAGTTGCGGTAGTAGACTTCGCTGCTGAAGTTGCTGCGCAAGTTGCTGCATCAAAAGCCTAATTAGCTCAGGCAAAAGTCGCTCTAAAAACCCGCGCGGGCTAGCCTGTGCGGGTTTTTTTATGGGTTGCGAGGATGTTGGCGCGTCGTGAAAAAGAGGCTGGGTTGGCGGCACCCCGCCTCCTTTTTTTCTGTTACACTGCACCGATTTTTTCGACACCTCAGTATGGGTGGGTATTAGCGGCTAACTCATTGTTTTGGAGAGCATTTATGTCCAGCCCAAGAGATAAAAAGTACAAGCGTATTTTATTGAAGCTCAGCGGCGAAGAGCTGATGGGGACCGAGGGTTTCGGGATTGACCCCAAGGTGCTCGACAAGATGGCGTTAGAAATTGGCCAATTGGTGGGCATAGGTGTGCAAGTTGGATTGGTGATTGGCGGCGGCAATTTATTCCGCGGGGCGGCACTGAGTGCTGCTGGTTTGGATCGCGTTACCGGTGACCACATGGGTATGCTCGCTACGGTGATGAATGCCCTGGCGATGCGCGATGCTTTGGAGCGTTCCAATATATCTTCTCGTGTTATGTCGGCCATCCCCATGAGCGGAGTGGTTGAGCACTATGATCGTCGTCGCGCCGTGCGCTTCTTGAATTCCGGAGAGGTGGTTATTTTTTCCGCCGGTACCGGTAACCCCTTCTTTACAACTGACTCAGCTGCGTGTTTGCGTGGTATTGAGGTTGATGCCGATATCGTGTTGAAAGCAACCAAGGTGGATGGTGTTTATTCGGCTGATCCGAAAAAGGATCCAACTGCGACCAAATACGATCGTCTTTCTTACGACGAAGTGTTGGATAAAAAGCTGGGTGTAATGGATTTGACTGCTATTTGTTTGTGCCGTGAGCACGATATGCCGGTGCGGGTATTCCGCATGAATAAAACCGGCGCACTGTTAAATATCGTTGTAGGTAGCAACGAAGGTACTTTGATCGAAGAGGACAAATCATGATTAATGACATCAAAAAAGACGCCGAAGCGCGTATGAAAAAAGCCGTTGAAGTGCTTTCTTTGAATTTCAATAAAATTCGCACTGGCCGCGCACATCCAAGCTTGTTGGATGGCATTCTTGTTGATTACTACGGCACTCCAACGCCGCTGGCGCAAGTGGGTAACATCAATATCGAAGATGCGCGCACCCTGTCTATTAGCCCTTGGGAGCGCAATCTGGTTCCGGCTATTGAGAAAGCGATTATGAAGTCGGATTTGGGTCTCAATCCATCCACCAACAATGGCTTGATCCGTATTCCGCTGCCGATGCTGACGGAAGAAACACGCAAAAATTTCATTAAGCAGGCGCGTGCTGAAGCAGAGAATGGTCGTGTTGCCGTGCGCAACGTGCGTCGCGATGTATTGGGTGATGTAAAAGCGCTGCTGAAAGACAAAGCAATCGGTGAGGATGATGACCGCCGCGCGCAAGACGAAATCCAAAAAATTACCGACAAGTATATCGCCGAGGTTGATAAGGCACTCGCTGCAAAAGAAGTGGATTTGATGGCTGTTTAATTCACATCACCCGGTTGGGGGCAGGTAGTGCCTACTGCTGCCCCAATCTCGTCCAGAGCACCACTACAACAAACTTTTAGACACCAAGCTACAAAAGTAAAAACGGGTTATCGATCAATTCGATAAAAGCCTGCTGCCGGGAGAGTATGCGTGACTGACAATAGTCTTCGCCATTTGGCGATCATTATGGATGGCAATAATCGCTGGGCTAAGGAGCGCGGTATGGCGGGAGTTTCTGGCCATAAAGTTGGCGTTGAGCGTATTCGCGATGTCATGGCGGCGTGTCAGGAAGTCGGTGTGGAAGTGCTCACCGTATTTGCGTTCAGCAGCGAAAATTGGCGTCGCCCGCCAGTGGAAGTTGAAGCGCTTATGTCGTTGTTCTTGCTGTATCTTAAAAATGAAGCCAAAGCTCTCAAAAAGAAAGATGTTGCGTTGCGTGTGATTGGTAGTCGCGAGCGTTTTAGCCCATCCATCCAAAAAGCCATAGCCGCTGCTGAAGAATTGACGCGTGGCGGCAAAACCACTTTGGTAATCGCTGCGGATTACGGCGGCCGCTGGGATATTGCCGAGGCCGCAAAAAAAATTGCATTTCAAGTTGCTGCGGGTGAGTTGGATCCGGCAGACATTAATGAAGATTCTCTGCATGCTCACACTTGTCTTGCTGATTTGCCGCCCTTGGATTTATTGATTCGTACCGGTGGTGAAGTGCGCATCAGTAATTTTTTGTTGTGGCAATGTGCGTATGCCGAGTTGTTTTTCAGCGATAAACTTTGGCCGGACTTCGACGGTGACGAGTTGAAAAAAGCAGCATCCAGTTTTCATGAACGCCAGCGTCGTTTTGGTATGACTGGGGCCCAAATCGAGGCGGGAGCACTTAATGCTTAAGCAACGTGTTATCACCGCGTTAGTGCTCGCCGTGATTTTTCTCGCGGCATTATTTGGTTTGCCGGCGGGTTATTTTTCGTTTTTTATTGGTGCGGTCTTGTTAATCGGGGCTTGGGAGTGGGCTAATTTGTCGGGCTTCCCCGCTGTGTGGCAGCGTCTTGGTTACGCATTTTTGCTTTTGCTGTTGTTGATCGCAGCTTCGCTTTATATGGGATTTGACGGTGAGGCTAGTCCCCGGCTTGACGACCTAGCCATCCGCGATTTGTTAATTATTGGTTGCGGCTGGTGGGCGTTGGCGCTCTTGCTGGTTCAGGGTTATCCCAGTAGCGGTGTGCTCTGGGGGCACAAAGCTCTGCGTTTAGCCATGGGCGTGATGGTATTGATTCCCACTTGGGTAGCCTTGGTTTATGTGCGGCAGCAAAGCAACGGCGCTTGGTTGGTGCTATTGCTAATGCTGGTTGTCGCCGTAGCAGATAGTGGTGGCTACTTTGCTGGGCGCCGTTTCGGCAAATACAAATTGGCACCTGCAGTGAGCCCCGGTAAAACCTGGGAGGGATTTGCGGGAGGGTTTTTAGCAAATTGTCTGCTGGCGCTTATTCTTAGCCAAGTATTGAATCAGAATCTGTTGTTGATGCTGGTGTTGATTCTCCCTACCAGTTTGATTTCGGTGTTGGGTGATCTTTTGGAGAGTATGGTTAAGCGTCATGCGGGCGCTAAAGACAGCGGCAGCATACTCCCTGGTCATGGCGGTATTCTTGATCGTGTCGACGGTATTACTGCAGGTGCTCCAGTCTTTGCGTTGGCATTGCTCGCTAGTGGCGCCTTTAGTGCGGGCGTGGGTGGCTAAATGCAAACAGCTGTTCAGCAAATCACTATTCTTGGTGCGACAGGTTCGATCGGCGTCAGTACCTTGGATGTTATCGCCCGTCATCCTGAGCGGTATCAGGTTTTTGCCCTAACCGCAGATCGTCGCTGGCCGCTATTGGCTACACAATGCATGATGCATAAACCCCGCTATGCGGTGCTCAATGATGCAGCTGCTGCCGTTGAACTGGAGCGAGAGTTACGCCGGCAAGGCTGTGCAACAGAGGTGTTGCAAGGCGCTGATGCTTTAGCGGCCGTTGCAGCCCATGAGCAAGTTGATACCGTTATGGCGGCGATTGTAGGTGCTGTCGGATTGTTACCTACCCTGGCGGCAGTGAAGGCGGGTAAAAAAGTCTTACTCGCGAATAAAGAGGCGCTGGTGATGGCGGGTGGTTTGTTTACCCGCGCAGTGGCCGAGCACGGTGCGGTGTTGTTGCCTATCGACAGCGAGCACAATGCTATCTTTCAATGTCTGCCCAATCATCGCGCTGATTATCTTGCCGACGGCCTCAGGTCGAGCGGCGTGCGGAAAATCCTGTTGACGGCGTCCGGTGGTCCCTTCCGCAATACTCCCCTCTCTGATCTTTCCAAGGTTACCCCTGAGCAAGCCTGCGCTCATCCTAACTGGAGTATGGGGCAGAAAATTTCAGTCGATTCAGCCACTATGCTGAATAAGGGGTTGGAGTTAATCGAGGCCTGCTGGCTTTTTAATACCCGTCCGCAGCAAGTTCAAGTGGTGATCCATCCACAAAGTGTTATTCACTCGATGGTCGAATACATCGATGGTTCAGTCCTGGCGCAGTTGGGCAATCCCGATATGCGCACACCTATCGCCCATGCATTGGCTTGGCCGGAGCGGATTGAATCGGGTGTCTCCAGTCTGGATCTTGTTGCTACCGCCCGGCTTGATTTTAGCGCGCCTGATTATGAGCGCTTCCCCTGCTTGCACTTGGCGCAGCAAGCAGCAGACGTCTCGGGCACAGCGCCCGCGATACTCAATGCCGCTAATGAAATAGCCGTAGCCGCGTTTTTGAATCGCATAATCCGCTTTGACCAGATTGCAGTGGTTATCGCTCATGTATTATCCCGCCTTTCCTCCCTGGAGCCCCGTAGTTTGGCAGAGATCCAAGGTGCCGATGCTGAAGCCCGTGCTTTGGCGCAACAGTTGATCGCAACTTGGTAACACTTATTCTGAGGCTGTATCCGTGGAATTAATCCAGACGATTCTCTCTTTTCTGGCGGCTTTGCTAATTCTGGTTTCGATCCATGAGTTTGGGCATTTTTATGTTGCGCGGCGCTGCGGCGTAAAAGTGCATCGTTTTTCCATTGGTTTTGGCAAAGTGCTTTGGTCATGGCGTGACAAGCAGGGCACAGAGTATGCGTTTGCTGCCTTACCCTTGGGCGGTTACGTCAAAATGCTGGATGAGCGTGAGGGTGATGTGGCGGAGGAGGAGCGCCATAGGGCCTTCAATAATAAGACGGTGTGGCAGCGTATTGCGATAGTCGCTGCTGGCCCCTTG
>CAIOHY010000336.1 GCA_903858205.1 uncultured Cellvibrio sp. | reverse complement strand
TATCTTTGGGTAATGAAGATGGATCTGCTGAAACACTCAGGATTCGACCTGCGCATTCAAACAGCCTGCTCTGAAGGTGACGCCACTGACTGGATACCTTTGCATTATTAGATATGTGCCAGGCATTCAGTCCAATCGTCCTTATCTGCAAAAACGTGAATTTATCAATATGAGTCTTTGGTTTCTGCGCATGCATTGCGATGATGTACGCACATTGCAATGCGACCGATGAACGCGCCTGGGCGGGTATCCTGTCAACACCGGTTGAAAAGCCATTATTAACATGAGATTCGAAGTCGAATTGTTTTAGAGCCTGAATCAATTGGCCATACACTCGGGTTGAAATTTGCTGTCCATTTCCGCGTGCTGATTGTTCAACGCAGGTGATTCGTTGCTCCCGGGGAATTGTGCATGGGAAAAATTCCATCCGGAGGATGTCACCGTACACGGCCAGAAATCCAGGAAAGCCTGCTGGCTCCAAGCAGGATTGGTAGCGCTTTGCTTTTTCATAGATTCCAGCAATCGATCCGTGGAGTTCTTCAATGGCCTGGTGATATTTCTTAAATCCTTTTAAATGAGACAAGCGCTCGATGCAGCGTAAGCCCGTGGGGGTTTTGGTAAAGACAAATGCGGCGATGATAGGAAAAAAAGCCGCTACAAGAGCGGCATTAAGAGGCGTTACTGACAGGGCTAACGCAGAGACAACGAGAGAAACTAAAATGGCGAACCAATAAACATGCAATTTGGCGCGGTTGATCAACTGACTTCGAATACCAGCAATATGTGTTTCGAGTTGCGAAACAGTACCATCAATAAACGTGCATTCAGGATGCAACATGGAAAGTAAGGATGCTCTATACGGTTTTCCCATCGTCCAGTAAGTTCCGGTAATGTTTTACAACTGACATTTCAGATCTTCTTCCGCAATGCCTAATTTTGAAGACCATATACCCACGCGTTGGCAGCGGGCTTTTTTCTCCAAGACGACCAGGTTCGCATCACGGGTTTGGGTGTAGTCAACCGGATACTTACCTTCGGTAATCAATTCGTGGTTGAGATTGGTCTGATTGTGGAAAACATACCCTTTCAGTATCGGCTGGCTCCACTCGGTCACTTCAATCTGTACCGTTTTACCTTTGATTCGTTTCGTCATGTCCTCGCAAGCGATTTCAAGCGGGGTACTACGAAAAATATCCTCACCCTTCGCGCAACTCTTGTTGCGTAACTCACCAAAATCGACATGAATAATGTCAACCCAGAAATGGCGGCGTTTGCCGTGTTGAATGGCTTCAAGTTTCAAGACATTGGGAGAGGAAACCTCAACCACTTCACCTTGAATATTTACATTACGTAAATCGACGTAGGGCTCTTTTGCATGTGCGCCGATTGCCAGCATGGACGCAAAACACAGAGAGAAAACGATTTTCATGGCGCGGCAAACCTTTTAAAGACAGGACTATTTACTACAGTAGGTAGTCTGAATAGTGAGTGCAATTAAAAAGTGGAGATTTCGGCAGATACTTCTCTTACGCGCTGGGCAATTGCGTATTGGGAACGTTTCAAACGGGATAGTTCTCGGTGCAATTGTTCATCGATAACATTAACAAATGCGCTTAGACACGCAGTGACTGTATGTTCAATAAAGTTACTGCGTTATAGGAAATTACAACTGGGATACTGTTTTGTTGTTTTCCGGATGCTTCAGATACAGACGCGATTGATCAACAATGGGCTCTTCCGACCACACCAGTTGAGCCTGATTGAAAGCACTTTTTTTATCT
>CAIOHY010000335.1 GCA_903858205.1 uncultured Cellvibrio sp. | reverse complement strand
TGCTTGCAGTAGTTGGCAGTGGTGATTCTCGTCCATTTCTGTCTTTAATTGCATCGCTTGATTTGGCCAATTCGGTAAGGTTTTTGGGTGGGCGTAGTGATATGGCAGATATCTATGCTGCTGGTGATATGCTTTTGCATTCTGCTTATAAAGAAGTGACGGGTAATGTAATTGTGGAGGCAATGCTCTGTGCATTACCGGTGCTGACAACACCAGTCTGTGGTTATGCGCACTACGTATTGGATTTTGCAATGGGCGAGTTACTACAAGCCCCTGATGATGCGCGGCTTGTCGCTACACAAATGGAAAAGCTACTGAAGGTAGATGCCAGTTATTGGACAGCCAAAGCAAAGCTATTCGCTATCGCAAGCGACATTTCTTCACGTCCTAAGTGTGCTGTGAAGGAACTTGAACGCTTGGCTTGCATTTCATCTGTCGGACCTTTGGTGCAATCGGCTGCCGGTCAATATGTAATATTGCGCGATGAGTTAATCGATAGCTGGAAAGGGCAGGATGTGTTTTCGCTGATGGAAAATATGCAGGGAGAAATTGCGCGTGAAATGAAAGATCGCCAAACCCTGCGTTTTGAAATCAATGGTCAAGGCTACTACCGCAAATGGCATCGCGGTGTGGGCTGGCAGGAAATTATCAAAAACTGTTTGCAGTTGCGTTGGCCGGTGTTGGGTGCGAGCAATGAGTGGAATGCGCTGAATAAATTGCGAGCATTAAGTATTCCAAGTCTGATTCCGCTTGCGTATGGGGTGCGCGGTAAAAATCCGGCGCGCCAGCAATCCTTTATTGTGACGCGCGAGCTGACGGATGTAATTCAGCTAGATCATTTTTTTGAACAATATTCAGTGGACGTTATGGCCAAGCATCGCATCTTGGCTAGTCTCGCTACAATTGCGCGTGAACTTCACGCTGCGGGAATTAATCATCGCGATTTTTATCTCTGTCATTTTATGTTGAAAGCGCAATTTATTGCGAATCAGCACCAAATGCCGGAAATTTATGTGGTGGATTTGCATCGCGCCCAGCTGCGCCCACAAGTGCCAGAGCGTTGGCTGGTAAAAGATTTGGGCAGCCTGTTGTTTTCTTCCTTGAATTTACAATTTACACGCCGCGATTATTTGCGATTTTTGCAAGTGTATTTTGCGCAAGACGCGCGCGTGGTTTTGGTGGAGCAAAAAGTCTTGCTAACAAAAATAGCGGCACGTGCGCGCGCAACCTATCGCCGCGATTTTGGGCACGAGCCCTTGTTGCCGAGTCACCTGTTGTCGGGTCAAAGGAACTAATCTGTTTATGAAATTGTTAAAGCGCGATTGGCGCGAAGAAAAAATACTGGCGTGGGCTTTTGGTGGCCTATGGGTATTTGTGATGGCCTTTTTGTGGGCGCCGTCGCGCGATGGTATTGAAGGGGTTTACGCGCTGGCTTTTTTTATTCCTATGTTGCTGTTGTTGCCCTGGCGCAAGCCGGAATTTCAGCAGTATGGTGGCTGGTTTAGCGTTTCTGCGCTGGCCTATGCAGGCTGGAGTTGCATCACCAGTCTGTGGGGTGGGGCTATAGGATATTTTATTTTGCAGTGGTTGATTCTTGCTACCTGGTTGTGCGGGGCGGCGTGGGTGCTACAAAAAAAATCACTGGACTGGGATAAGTTTTTGCATTGGTTTTTGTTAATCGGCGCGGCAACGGCGACGCTGTGTATTGCAGTGTTTTATTGGAGTCATCCACTTTCTACGCGCCTAGAGGGTGTTACGCTTGC
>CAIOHY010000334.1 GCA_903858205.1 uncultured Cellvibrio sp. | reverse complement strand
GTGTTTAACTCGCCGGGTGCCAATGCGAACGCGGTAAAAGAGTTGGTGCTTGCCGGGATGTTACTCGGTTCGCGCGGCATTTTGCCGGGCATGGAATACGTAAGCACTTTGACGCATATGACTGATGCTGACGAGATGTCAAAATTGTTGGAGAAAGAAAAATCCAACTTTGCTGGTTTTGAGTTGCAAGGTAAAACCTTGGGTATTGTTGGCTTGGGTGCGATTGGTTCGTTGATTGCCGATGCGGCCTTGGCGTTGGGAATGAATGTGGTTGGTTTTGATCCGGCGCTATCGGTTGAAGCTGCATGGCGTTTACCAAGTCAGGTTGGGCGCATGGAGAATTTGCAATCTTTATTGGCGCGCTCGGATTACATCACTCTGCATGTGCCTGCAATTCCGGCGACCAAAAATCTCATCAACGCAGACACGCTCAAAATTACCAAAAAGGGTGCGACGCTGCTGAACTTTGCGCGCGAGGCGATTGTGGATGCGCACGCTGTTGTGGAAAGTTTGGATGCCGGTCATCTGGGTAAATATATTTGCGATTTCCCCGAGCCAATCCTGCTTAACCGCAAAGATGTTTACGCCATGCCGCACATCGGCGCCAGCACCGAAGAAGCTGAGGAAAACTGCGCGATTATGGCAGCCGACCAGTTGGTGGATTATCTGGAAAACGGCAACATTAAAAACTCCGTTAACTTTCCTGCAGTCTCTATGGATCGCTCCCCCGCAATTGGTGCGCGCATTACGTTTTCCAATGAGAATGTGTCGGGCGTATTAGGTCATGTGTTGTCGGTGTTGGCAGATCACAAAGTCAACGTGGTCGATATGGTCAACAAAAGCCGGGGCGATGTTGCCTACAACATCATTGATGTTGAGCAGGTGCCATCAACTGCGGTGGTGGATGCACTGAGCAAAGTTGAGCATGTCATTGCGGTGCGGGTAATCTAAATCAAATGACTACGGGGGCAGAGTAGATGTATAAGCTAGTCTTCTTTGTTCCCGAGTCTCATCCTTATGAAGAACCTGCGTTTGATGTATCGCGTCTGATTGATGTGGAGGTGCGGTAGTTTGACTGATTCGCTTTTTAATGCGCTCTCGCAACACCTAATCAATGAGCCTCTGGCGCCTGTGATACAGCCGCAAGCAGCTGTCCTGGTACTGATTAGCCACGGCGATAATCCCGCCATTCTTTACACTAAGCGCGCCGCACATTTGCGCCAGCATCCGGGCGAGGTCTGTTTTCCAGGTGGTATGTGGGAGGCTGGCGATGCCGATTTGCTGAGGACCGCGCAACGCGAAACCTACGAAGAAATTGGTTTGCCTGTGTCCGAAATGCGTGTTTTGGGGCGCTTACCGCAATCCCTTACCAAAGCCGGAACGCCGGTCACGCCTTTCGTTGCCAGCTTCAATCCCAACGCCCAGCTCTTACCTTCACCTCATGAGCTTGAGAGCGTCTTTCTTGTGCCCTTGGCGGCTTTTGATGCCGGTATTCAGGTGCGCGAAGATCAATTTGAGCGCAATGGCAGCGTATTTCGCGTGCCCGTCTATCATTATGAAGGGTATGAGATATGGGGCTTTACAGCCGCCGTAACGGCGCAGTTGTTATGCTTGTTTAGGCGAAGGATGTTTTGATTCGATTTGCTTTTAGCGGTTGGTTATCAAGTTGCTTTCCACATATGAACAGGCTTATGCCTGGGGTGCTTAAGGATGAACAATTATAAAACGCCTTTGCGCGACATCGATTTTACGCTTTTTGAGTTATTTGATTACGCCAATCACTGTCGTGAAATGGGGTATGTTGCTTTGGATCGGGAGTTAACGGGGGCATTCTTTGGTGAGGCCGCCCGTTTTGCCGAAGAGGTATTGGCGCCGCTTGGTCCGGTTGGCGATCAGCAAGGGTGTCAGTTAATCGATGGCAAGGTGATAACGCCAACGGGCTTCAAAGACGCTTATCAACACTACTGTGATGCAGGCTGGCCCAGTTTGTCGCGCTCCCTAACCTATGGCGGGCAAGGCCTGCCCCAATCGCTCGGCGTTATCCTGAGTGAGATTATCGGTACGCCGAATTGGGCGTGGGGAATGTATGCCGGATTATCTCAAGGGGCGATGCACACCATCGAAACCCACGGAACTGATGAGCAAAAGCAGCAATATCTGCCTGCGCTAATTTCTGGTCGATGGACTGGCACTATGTGCCTGACGGAAGCTCAGGCGGGCAGCGATTTGGGTCTGTTGCGCACTCGCGCTGAACCGCTGGCCGATGGCAGTTACCGGATCACGGGCACCAAGATTTTCATCTCTTCTGGCGATCACGATCTGGCCGAGAACATCATCCACATAGTGCTAGCCCGCCTCCCGGATGCCCCTCCTGGCACTAAAGGTATATCGCTATTTGTCGTGCCTAAGTTACTGATACAAGACGATAGTTCACCGGTTGTCGCAAATGGCGTTAGCTGTACATCCCTTGAAGCCAAAATGGGTATTCACGGTAACGCAACCTGCGTGTTGCAGTTTGAAGGAGCAAGGGGTTGGCTATTGGGTGAGGTGAACAAAGGGTTGAATCATATGTTTACCTTTATGAATCTTGCTCGTATAGGTTCGGGTTTACAGGGGCTTGCGCACGCGGAATTGGGTTATCAAAAATCCAGCCTGTATACCCGTGAACGATTGCAAATGCGCTCACTTAGCGGCGTAAAGAATACCACCGGCGTCGCCGACCCGATTATTGTGCACCCCGATATCCGCCGCATGTTGCTCACGCAAAAGTCGTTGGTTGAAGGGATTCGCATGCTCAGTTATTACGCTACTATCAAAATGGATGTCAGTCAGCACGCGGTCGATTCTGCTGAGCGCCAGCAGGCGGCCGATCTTCTTGGTTTATTGACTCCGATTGTTAAGGCCTTTAGTACGGAGGCGGGTTTTGAATCGGCCAACCTAGCGCTACAGTGTCTTGGCGGACATGGGTATATCCGCGATTGGGGGCTGGAGCAAAATCTGCGCGACTGCCGTATTGCCACCTTGTATGAAGGGACGACTGGTATACAGTCGCTGGATTTATTGGGGCGTAAGGT
>CAIOHY010000333.1 GCA_903858205.1 uncultured Cellvibrio sp. | reverse complement strand
GTTTCGCCGATTTCGCTGGTGGCTTTGGTGGTGCGCTGGGCCAGCTGGCGCACTTCATCGGCGACTACTGCAAAACCTCGCCCCTGTTCGCCGGCGCGTGCTGCCTCAATCGCGGCGTTGAGCGCGAGCAGATTGGTTTGGTTTGCGACCTCGCTGATCACTGAAATCACAGCAGAAATACTGTCAATACGACCGGCCAAATCATCAATACTGCCTTGGGTTTGGGTAACGCTATTGTCGATCTCGACAAAACTCTTCACTGCGTTGGAAATCAGCTTTTGCCCCTGGTTGGCTGTTTTGGAGGCATGGTCGGTTTGGGTGGTCGCGACTTTCGCCTGCTGCATCGCGTCTTTGGTTTGCATATTAAATTCTTCGGCTGACGAAGCGATCTTAATGGTGTTGATGCTTTGATCTTCCGCCATGGCGGTGCTGGTTTCGGCCTTGTGGACTATGTCATCGCTGATTGAGTGCAGGCGCCCAACCATTTGCGATATGCCGCCGATCACTTCCCGCAGGGCTTGACGCATACGCACCACCGATCCGTAGATGCTATCTTCCGGCGCCTGAGTTACGTCCCGTGTGGTGAGATCGCCGCTGGCTACGGCGCGCACTAGCGTCAATACTTCTTTAAGTTCGGCGCCAAGACCAAGATCCAGCTTGCGCGCAAACATCACCACCGGTACTACAATCGCCAGCATGACCAGTAAACAGACGCTTAGCTGCCACTTGGCGGTTTCCCAGAAGCGGGCGTTTACCTCGTTAAAGCCGATTCCGGTGCCCACCACCCACCGCCAGCGGGGCGAGAGTTTGGCGATGGAGAGTTTTTCTTCAATCGTGCCGTCATCCAGTTTTTTGGTCCAGTTATAGCGTGCAAGTTGCCCGTTGGCCTTTTCGACCGCCTTTTGCAGAATCTCGCCCACGCTGCGACCGTTGCCATCCTTAAACTCGTGAAAGCTGGTGTCGTGGATTTGCGGATCGAGCGGCGCTGCTACAAAGTTCAGTTTTTCGTCGGCGACGTAAACATATTCCGATTTGTGGTAGACATTGTTACGCAACAAGGTGGTA
Source organism: uncultured Cellvibrio sp. (assembly GCA_903858205.1). Classification (GTDB taxonomy): domain Bacteria; phylum Pseudomonadota; class Gammaproteobacteria; order Pseudomonadales; family Cellvibrionaceae; genus Cellvibrio. Next base: position 2,467 of record CAIOHY010000333.1, on the reverse strand, counting down.
GCGATTTTTTTGGCGGTTGCGTCATCCATCTCTCCGCGTGCAGCCATCTGCTCCATTTGAATGACGGTGGCATAAGTGCTGTTGAGTAGCTGCTCCACTCGTGCGGCATTGTCCTGGTTGCTGGTGTAGCGCACGGTGTAAAGCCCGATGAGCATGATTCCCAGCAATCCGATAAAGATTTGGGCAGATACGATCCAAATTTTGACGCGTAGTGACATTGTGCCCCCTGGGAGTGGCTAAGACTTAGAAGAAGGTGAGCTTTAGCGAGGAGACTGCACAAGGGGCGTCATTACTGCCCTTCCTGCAGGCTGACTTCTAGTATAGGCATTTATTGATTAATGCCAGTCTCATCTACCCATATTTGGGCTTTTGCCGGTTCAAGGGAAAAACTTTGGCGACAAAAACTTGAATCCCCCTGTGCCAGCCCCATATAGCCCCCACAGTAATTCAAGCGGATCAGTGTTATTCCTGCGTCCGCCCAACCTGCGATGGAGTACCCACGTGTCAACCCAAGACTATAGCGATATCCAAAACACCACTGAGCCGATCACTCCGGCAGAGGAGTCTGCCGAGCAAACGCAATCTGCCAACGAGCCCAGCTTGGAGACCCTTCAGGCGCAACTGGCAACCTTGGCGACTGCCTATGAGTCAGCCAAAGAGCAATCACTGCGCTCCCAAGCCGAGGCACAAAACGCCCGCCGCCGCGCGGAGCAAGATGTCGAGAAGGCGCATAAGTTTGGTCTGGAAAAAATGGTCAACGACTTGTTGCCAGTTGTCGATAATCTGGAGCGCTCGCTCGCTGCTATCGATAGTGGTAATGACGCTTTTGCGGCCGTGATTGAAGGTATCCAGCTTACCCACAAGTCGTTTGTCGATGCGCTCGCTCGTCATCAAGTGATTGCAGTCAGTCCGGAAGGTGAGCCGTTTGACCCGAATTTGCATCAAGCGGTTTCTGCTGTTCCCAATCCGGATGTAGAACCCAATACCGTACTGACCTGTTTCCAAAAAGGTTACACCTTGCATGGTCGTCTGGTTCGCCCGGCGATGGTAGTGGTATCCAAAGCGCCCTGATTCTCGAAAGAGGCAACAAAAGGACGCGCTGGAAACCACAAAGAATGTAAGGATTTTTTGTGCGCTGGACTTGAATTAATTTCACCCGCGCCAATATAGAAAATAACTGCCGATAGCGGCAAGAAACCAACAATTCAGTGCAAGTTCTTCGTGTAATTGCACTCAGCAACACATAGCAATTTTTAGGAGTAACACCATGGGCAAAATTATCGGCATCGACTTGGGTACCACCAACTCTTGTGTATCGGTACTCGAAGGCGGCAAACCAAAAGTGATCGAGAACGCCGAAGGCGATCGCACTACGCCGTCAATTATTGCATTCACCAACGACGATGAAATTCTGGTAGGTCAATCTGCCAAGCGTCAGTCAGTCACTAACCCGCACAACACCTTGTACGCGGTAAAGCGTTTGATCGGCCGTAAATTCAAAGACGATGTTGTGCAAAAAGACATTTCCATGGTGCCCTACAAAATTGTTGCTGCCGACAACGGCGATGCATGGGTAGAAGTAAAAGGCGATAAAAAAGCACCGCCGCAAATTTCTGCTGAAGTATTAAAGAAAATGAAAAAAACCGCTGAAGATTATCTCGGCGAGTCAGTCACCGAAGCGGTAATTACCGTTCCTGCATACTTCAATGATTCACAGCGTCAAGCAACCAAAGATGCTGGTCGCATCGCAGGTTTGGATGTAAAACGCATCATCAACGAACCAACTGCTGCGGCACTCGCTTACGGTTTGGACAAAGGCGTAGGTGATCGCACCATCGCGGTATACGACTTGGGTGGTGGTACTTTCGATATTTCGATTATCGAAATTGCAGACGTAGATGGCGAACACCAGTTCGAAGTGCTTTCAACCAACGGCGATACGTTCCTCGGCGGTGAAGACTTCGATATGCGCTTGATTGAGTTCCTCTCGGAAACTTTCAAGAAAGATACCGGCATCGATTTGCACAACGATCCATTAGCACTGCAACGCTTAAAAGAAGCGGCAGAAAAAGCCAAGATCGAATTGTCATCCAGCCAGCAAACCGAAGTGAATCTGCCTTACATCACTGCCGATGCAACCGGTCCAAAACACCTGGTGGTAAAACTGACGCGCGCAAAATTGGAATCGCTGGTAGAAGATCTGGTTACCCGCTCTATGGAGCCAGTAAAAACTGCAATTAAAGATTCAGGTAAATCGCTGAGTGAAATCGACGATGTAATTTTGGTAGGCGGTCAAACCCGTATGCCAATGGTGCAAAAAGCCGTTGCAGATTTCTTTGGTAAAGAAGCGCGTAAAGATGTGAACCCGGACGAAGCTGTAGCAATCGGTGCTGCAATTCAAGGTTCAGTATTGTCGGGCGATACCACCAACGTATTGTTGTTGGACGTTACTCCACTGACGCTCGGT
>CAIOHY010000332.1 GCA_903858205.1 uncultured Cellvibrio sp. | reverse complement strand
GTTTGATGGCGAAACTCATTTATTTGTTGATCCATATGGCGGATGGGTTCTTCCAGTGTTACATCCTGAGTATAAAAACCGGCTGCCCAAGGTGTTTCCAACGAATAAAATGGGTGAGCAATATCAAAAATGGTATCGCGCCCATCGCTGGTATCAGCGTAATAAACCCGTGTCGCTATTTGTGAATTAAAAATATGCGGATTGCTAAAATCGTAACTGATTAAATTGCGTTGGGTATTTTCTTCATACCCAACGGTTAAGCTATTTCCAGTACCAAAAATATTTCCATCCGCAATTGCGAAGCCAGATTTGGTTCCTTCGGATTCTTTACTGAGTGATAACTGCGGCTCAAGTGCCCATGCATCTTGCGTTACTACCATGATATCAACCTGCGCAGCGCACACGGTAACAGGGACTATATAAGCATTAGTAAGGTAAGGACGCTTACGCAGAATACGTTCGCTCTCCTGAATTTTTTTCACGTTCAGGAGTTCACCCTCGTCAAACAATAATTGTGCGCGGACAACCTTTGGGCGAGTATTGATATGTAATTTGTTGAGGGATAAGTACAACCAGTTATTTTCGTCGGGATCGTTTTCGTCAAAAACTGAGAGGGTATTAAACTGAATGCTACGAATTTGTTTGCCTTCAAGGCCGTCAAATAATCTGGAGTCGATACGACTATCTTTGGCATCAGCTACTTTCGCGCGCGATGCATAAAAATTTTCGCAACTGGGATCTGCAACTGCAGTCACTTCGGTTTGCGCAATGACGGCCGCTGGCAGAGCCACGCCAATTATTGTCAACAAAAAACTCAACGCGCAGAAGAACCCAATTCGCAGGGTTTTGCTCATAGTAATATCTCAAACGCTCGCTGAAGATCAGGCATAAAACCTAGTGAATACTTGGACAAAAAAGTATCTATTCAGTTTCAAGCTTAGCAGGCGCGCACCTTAGCATGGTGAAATTCGTTCGCCTAGCACAACCCTGTTAAGGGTTTTTACTCGAATTATTCCTGCGCCGCTTCTGAAGATGTTACGGAATGGTGATCGTGATCGTCCGTCTGTTCGCGCACAGATTCCGACTCATCGGCGGAATGGTGCATTGTTGAATGGTCCATATCAGCATGATTCATTTGGGAGTGATCCATATCCGCATGATTCATCTGCGAGTGGTCCATACCTGAATGATCCATGCCCGAATGGTCCATGTCCGAATGGTCCATGTCCGAATGGTCCATTGACGAATGATCCATCTCCGAATGGTCCATACCTTCGCTCATTTCCTGATGATTATGGTGCTGATGACTACCGTGGCCTCCGCCCCAAATAGTCCAGAGACCAAACAAAATCACCAATAGGGCCAAGCTCCAACGGATTTGCCGACGCTGCAATAATCCACTCAACTGCTGAGCGATAAAACCTGTGGCCAACACCGTGGGCAAGGTACCTAAGCCAAAGGCGAGCATCACTAAGCCTCCACCAATAGCATCGCCCTGTGCCATAGAATAGGCCAGCGCGGAGTAGACAAGTCCACACGGCAACCAGCCCCAGATACCGCCGAGCGCGAGTGCCTTGGGCGCCGTATCAACCGGCATTAGGGCTTTGCCCAAAGGCTGCAAATAAGCCCACAAATAGCGGCCGCCGGTTTCCAGGTAGGTCAAGCCCCGCCACCAGTCGGCAAGATATAAACCCATAGCGATTAACAACGCGCCCGCCAGCCAACGCAACCAAACTGCCCCACCCGATTCGGTAATCTGCTGCGCGAAGACACCCACTATCGCCCCCATCAATGCGTAACTACAGATCCGCCCGAGGTTATAACTAAGCAGAAGTAACCAGCGGCGCGCCTTGGCATTGGCCGGTATGGCCATAGTTAGCGCGCCCATAATGCCGCCGCACATGCCTACACAGTGGGCACTACTAAAGAGACCGAGCAAAAACGCGGCAGTGAGGGCAGACCATTCGATTATCATGCGGGTGGATTCTTGTCGTCAGGGAGTGTGTCAGGGGTGTCTTGAGCGGTTGAGGATTGGGCTTGCGCGGATTTTTCTGCATCAAACAAAATACGATGCGCCTCGGTATCCAAGTTATCGTATTGACCATTGTTGATCGCCCAAAACAGCACTTTGATCGCCAGACCAATAAAAATAAGCGCGCAGGGCACCAGAAAATACAGACTTTCCATTAACAACTCACGGTATAGGAACTACTTGGTTAAACGCAACGCGTTAAAAACAACGATCAGCGAGCTGGCCGTCATACCCAGCGCCGCCAGCCAAGGGGGAATCATACCAGCCGCTGCCAGCGGCAGGGCGAGCAGATTATAAACCAGGGAAAAACGCAGGTTTTGGGTGATGATACCTTTGGTGCGATGGGCAATGTCGAGCGCTTCGGCAATCACCTCCAAGCGATCATTAAGCAGCACTGAATCGGCGCGGGTTTGCGCCAGATCCGACGCCGACGCCATAGCGACAGAGACATCCGCTCCCGCGAGCACGGGCACATCGTTAATGCCGTCGCCGATCATCAACACTTTATCACCCGCCGCCTGACGCTGGCTCAAATGCGACAATTTGTCGCCCGGCTTTGCACCGGCGACATACTCATCAATACCTAATCGCTGAGCAAGTTGCGCGACGGCACCGGATTGATCACCACTCAATAGTTCGACAGCAATACCCCTGGCTTTAAGCCCTTGGATCAAGGCCGCCGCATCGGGCCTGACTTCATCGGCCAGCGCAATCCATGCGAGAGGCATTTGTTCGTTAGCCAGTAACAGCCAGGTGTGGGCTCCATCCGGCAGTGTGAGTGATGCTTGGGCATCCGCCAAAAGTTCGGCGACAAACTCTAGTGTGCCCAATCGATAAGTCAGACCCTCTATTCGACCTTCTACGCCAGCTGCAGTGATTTGCTTGACGCTCTCTGCTTTGTACATGTCCTGCCAGGGATAGAAGGCTGCAGCCAATGGATGGTTCGATCCCGCTTCAAGCGCAGCGGCCAATCCCAGTACATGATCCTTTGAAGAATCAACGCCAGTTAATAAGGTGACTTGCTCGACTGCAAACCGGCCTTTGGTAAGAGTGCCTGTTTTATCGAAGATTACTCGATTCACAGCATTCAATGCCTCGATAACGTGCCCACGCGCCACCAAAAACCCACGCTTGCGCAGATTGGCGGTAGCGGCAGAGAGGGCCGCTGGCATAGCCAAGGCCAGCGCACAAGGGCAAGTTACCAC
>CAIOHY010000331.1 GCA_903858205.1 uncultured Cellvibrio sp. | reverse complement strand
GTGCAACAGCCGCCCGCACCGCGGGCAGTGCTTTTGTCTGGTGCTCGCCAGGTCGGCAAGACCACACTCATGCTTCAGGCAATTAACAAATTACTGCAATCAGGCGTAGCGCCCGCCAACCTGCTGTATGCAACGTTTGATCACCCCATACTGAAACTAGCGGGTATGGATGCCGTGCTAAAAGCATGGCGAGAACGAGAACCACGAGCGCCCGGACCAGAGTATCTTTTTTTAGACGAAGCACAATTCATTCGCGACTGGGGCACATGGGTAAAACATCAAGTAGATTTCGTCAAAGACAGACGAATAGCATTTACAGGCTCAGCGATGCCTTTGGTTGAAGCCGGACAAGAATCTGGAGTCGGCCGTTGGCACACGATCCGTCTTTCAACGCTCTCTTTTTACGAATACCTGCAAATAAAAAATCTACCTCTCAAACAGTTGCCACAGCTAGGCTCTTTACGAGAACTGTTTTCCTGGTCAAGCTCAGACTTTCTGAGGGCAGCTGAAATCGGCGCGCCCTACGTTGGCCATTTTCATGAATATTTGATGAGAGGCGGCTTTCCTCAAGGCGCACAAGTGGAAAGCATCACGCAGGCACAACGCCTTCTTCGCGAAGACATTATCGATAAAGTGTTAAAGCGCGATATGACGGCATTATTTGGCGTGCGCAGAGTACTCGAACTGGAACACACCTTTCTTTATTTATGCTTGCACGATGGTGGCATTCTCGACATGACCGCCTTGTGCGCCAGCCTTCAAGTCAAGCGACAAACGGCACAAAATTTTATCGAACTACTAGAGGCGACTCACCTGATTTATCGATTAGCTCCGTTTGGCTATGGCAAAGAAATATTACGCGGACGTTTCAAAATTTATCTTGCTGATCCCGCTATTGCACCGTCAGTCATGCTGAAGGGAAAAGCACTATTAGATGATCCAAGCGCATTGGGTGTCGCCACCGAAACAGCGGTGCTAAAGCACTTATCTGCTCGCTACTACGCGCAAAATATTCAGTTCAGCTATTGGCAAGGCAAGCGTCAACATGAAGTTGATCTGATAGCTCACATGGGCGATCAAATCATTCCCTTCGAAGTGAAATATCGCTCACAGCAAACCGGTCTCAGAGATTTAAAAGGATTGATTGAATTATGCCAACAGAAACGCATCGATCGTGGTTATGTCGTAACCAAATCACTCGATGATTTTGGGCCTTTACCTGCGTTACCGGATTCTGACAGTCAGATTATGCGCATCCCAGCACCACTGATCTGTTACTGGATGGGTGAAGCCGAACTAGGAATAGGTGCCAGCAATCAGCAACGCGAGCAGACATAAGCGCACGCTTCTTTCCATAAAACTACCCCAACCTAGGCATTCTAAAAGGCAGCATGCGCTGCACTATAGGCGACACTAGTCGCGGCACATTCAAGGTTTCATGCACGCTAATGACGTCTTGTCCAAACAAACGACTCTTTAACACCGAACGTTCATAGAACGGCGTGTCTTCCAACATATCAATCACTCGCACAGGAGCGTCGCCTTCACTGCGCATACGGCGTGGAATACGCCAGCCGGTGAGTTCTAGATCCTGCCTGGGCGGCGGAATAAATTCTTCAATCGCTCCATCTGGCGCAAAGCGCACTCCTATTAAACGATCATTACCTTGTTTTTTCTGCACGTCATAAATCACCGCTGTTGAACCATCGGCAAATGTGGCGCGTGACCAATCCCATTCTTTAAAGGGTTCACTGATGGGCTCATCACCTTCATTCGAATCAAGATAGGCGTGACCTTTCCAACGCTGATTCGGTTTTTCTAAATCGACTTCCACTCGCGCGCACGGCGCTAACGGCCCCCAACGATGGCGACCACCATCGTCCAGCGCAGTACAAAAAGTTGAAAGTGATTCGGGATACACACGCACTTTGCCGCGCACTGAAAAAGGAATCGGCACACCGATTTCAGAAATATCAATTTCCAGATGATCACCATGCCAATGCAAACTGCTAGGGCCTATCGTGAAATTATGCGCGTCACGCGAAATACTGCGACGACCACGCTCAGTCATCGTCCAACGACGATTGCGGCCGTACAAAGCGACATTCAAGGAGCAATAATTTTCTGGATCGGCATCGCCACGTTTTAATGCCGAGCGATAGTAAGGCGAAAAAACACTGCCAACAAAGGCAATGATGCTTAGACCATAGTTGCCGTCGTCGCTGAG
>CAIOHY010000330.1 GCA_903858205.1 uncultured Cellvibrio sp. | reverse complement strand
GTCGTCAAGGTCAGATCTAATGGTTTGTTTTCAGGTGTTCGAACTTGTGCCAACATTTCAATCAACACTTCTAAGTTCTTGCGGAGTAATGGTTCGCCACCAGTGAGACGTATTTTTTCAACACCTAAACTAGCAAAGATAGCGGTGAGGCGAGTAATTTCTTCAAAGCTCAGCAATTCTTTGTGTGAAAGATAAGGGTAATCTTGGTTGAACACTTCTTTGGGCATGCAATAAGTACAACGAAAATTACAGCGATCAGTCACCGAGATGCGAAGATCTCGTAGAGTGCGACCTCTAGCATCTTTGGTGTGGATATGAGGCGCAACTAATTGTCCAGGAATGGACGGCCTAAGGCCTGTGCCTTCATCGATTCGGATGGGGATTACTTTTTCAACCATATTCATGATTATGGCTGTGAAAAGGGCTTTCTGCCAAACTGCCAAATATCTTTGTGGGATAAATGACAGTCTGGAGAAAAAGCTTTAAACCGTTTTTTCTTTGCCGCCGGTTTCAACTAAAACCATTGGACCTTGTGGCTGACTGGCTGCAGGTTTTGGTATTCTGCCTAAATTTTCTACTACAGGCTCTGCCTGAATCTGGCCTTGAACTTCAGCCAGTTTGCTTGAGTCAGTTGCTACCCAGATCATTCCTGCAGATTGCACCACGCTATGTAGCGGAGTTTCTTCAAGCGCCTGGAAAGCAACCTTCGGAAGCTCTGGAATAGGCTTCACAATTACTTCAATAGCAGCAGCTACTGCCACTACTGGAGTTGAAGTTTCTGCTTTCGCTGGGCGCGGTGCGCGAGGTGCGCGAGGCGCTCTTTCTGGTTTTGCTGTCGCAGGCTTAGCATTACCAAAGCTCTTGGCAAGATTTTGCATCGGCATCGTTGCAGATGCGCCAGCCATACCTACTGGTGGGCCTGTAAATGGACTTGCTGATACTGCCGTTGTATTAGATGAATCACCTTCAGTACGCTCACCACGTTCATCGCGCTCATTTTTTCCACGACCACGGCCACGACGGTTACGACCACGGCCACGACGCTCTTCACCATCAGCGCTTAGTGTAGCTTCAGTGCCAGGAGCAGCTTCCGTTGCAGGAGTGACTGCAGCTGGGCTTGCTTGACGCTCAGGCTTTGGAACATTTTGATTGCGGTTATTACGATTGTTGCGGTTATTACGATTACCGTTATTCCCTTCAGTAGTACCTTCAGCGGCATTCGCTGCTGGACGTTCTGCACGCTCACCGCGACGATTGCGGCCACGGTTGCGATCGCCACCATTGGCATTGCGTCCTTGATTGCGACCACGGGCATTGTTGTCTACTGGCTTCTCTTCGACTGCAGGAGAAGAAGAGAACATCTTCTTGATAAATCCAAATAAACCACCAGAGCTTTCAGCTGGTACTTTTTCAGTACGTGCTGGGCGCGGCTGACTCACTGGTGCAGGTTGAGTTGGCGTAATGCCTTTAACTGCTGCTTCAGGGCGAACCTTCACATCGGCATCTTTGCGACTTACTGTGGTGTCAGTCTCGAGCTCACGAGCAGCTTCTTCAGCCATCACATAGCTAGCTTTTTGATCATCCAGACGGGGATCGTCATGACGCAAACGCTCTAACTTGTAATGTGGTGTTTCTAAATGCTTATTAGGAACCATCAAGACATTCACTTTGAAGCGAGTCTCGATCTTAATCACTTCAGCACGTTTTTCATTTAAGAGGAAAGCAGCCACTTCGACTGGTACCTGTGTATGAATTGCGGCCGTGTTCTCTTTCATTGCCTCTTCTTGGATGATGCGCAGAACTTGTAATGCTGACGATTCAGTATCACGAATATGGCCTGTGCCGTTACAGCGTGGGCAAGTGACATGACTACCTTCAGAAAGTGCAGGCCGCAAGCGCTGGCGTGACATTTCCATTAAGCCAAACTTGGAGATCTTACCCATCTGAACGCGAGCACGATCATGACGCAGAGCATCGCGCAGGCGATTTTCAACATCTTTCTGAGCTTTGCTCGATTCCATATCAATAAAGTCGATCACGATCAAGCCGCCTAAGTCACGCAAACGTGCTTGACGAGCGATTTCATCAGCTGCTTCTAAGTTAGTGCGGGTAGCGGTTTCTTCAATATCGGAACCGCGAGTTGCTCTTGCAGAGTTGACGTCAACTGAAACTAAAGCTTCAGTATGGTCAATCACAATCGCGCCGCCAGATGGTAATGGCACTGTACGTGAGTAGGCGGTTTCAATCTGATGTTCAATTTGGAAGCGAGAGAGTAAAGGCACATCATCTTGATAGCGCTTCACTCTAGGTAGGTTATCTGGCATCACTACGGACATAAATGCAGCAGCTTGCTCATAAATATCATCGGTATCAATGAGGATCTCGCCGATATCCGGCTGAAAGTAATCACGGATAGCACGAATCACCAAGCTCGATTCGAGGTAAATCAATAATGGTGCTGAGTTACCTTTAGCAGCTTCATCAATCGCTTTCCATAATTGCATTAAATAGCTTAAGTCCCATTGCAATTCTGTAGCGTCGCGACCAATACCGGCGGTACGAGCAATGATGCTCATACCATCAGGGATATCTAACTGGGACATAGCATCACGCAGTTCTTGACGGTCTTCACCCTCAATACGACGAGACACGCCGCCTCCACGAGGATTATTTGGCATTAATACCAAATAACGTCCAGCTAGGGAAACAAAGGAGGTAAGAGCAGCACCTTTTTGGCCACGCTCCTCTTTTTCTACCTGAACGATGATTTCTTGACCTTCACGTAAGGCATCCTTAATGGAGGTATTGCGGACGTCTATACCCTCTTTGAAATAACTACGGGCAACTTCCTTGAATGGCAAAAAGCCATGACGTTCTTCGCCGTAGTTGACAAAGCATGCCTCAAGGGAGGGCTCAATGCGGGTAATAACACCTTTGTAAATATTGCCTTTGCGTTGTTCACGACCGGCAGCTTCGATATCAATATCGATGAGTTTTTGACCATCAACGATGGCAACTCGCAACTCTTCTTGTTGAGTTGCATT
>CAIOHY010000329.1 GCA_903858205.1 uncultured Cellvibrio sp. | reverse complement strand
TCACTGGCAAGAAAAACAACCACAGAAGCAATCTCTTCCGGTGCACCAAGACGCCCTAACGGAATGCGAGATAAGAGCTGTTGTTTTTGCTCTTCCGGCAGCACTTTAGTCATATCAGTATCGATAAAACCTGGCGCAACTGTATTCACTGTAATGTTGCGTGAACCTACCTCTGCTGCCAAAGAACGCGCAAAACCGGCAACACCAGCCTTAGTCGCCGCGTAATTGGACTGCCCTGGATTACCCATAGCACCCACAACCGAGCTAATGTTAATGATACGCCCCCAACGAGCCTTCATCATACCGCGCAACACACCTTTGCTCAGGCGATAAATTGCACTCAAATTGGTATTGATAACATCAAACCACTCGTCATCACTCATGCGCATCAATAAATTATCTTTGGTAATGCCAGCATTATTAACCAGAATTGCAGGTGCACCGAATTCATCACCCACGTCCTTCAATAAGGTCGCAACAGAATCTGCATCAGTCACGTTCAATACTTTACCAACACCACGAATCCCCAATTCGGTAAAACGTGCGGAAATTTTCTCTGCGCCTGATAAGCTAGTGGCAGTGCCGATCACAATCGCTCCTGCCTTACCCAACTGCTCAGCAATAGCTGCACCAATACCGCGACTAGCACCAGTAACCAATGCAACTTTATCATTCAGGTTCATCATTTATCGTTCCCTTATAAAACGCTAAAAAGTAGAAAACTAAAAACAGATCAAAAAACTAAACATAGAAAATCAAATCAGCTATAGAAAGCTAGTTAACGCTGCCTGCAATTCCTCTGGCTTTTCAACTGAAGTAGTTGTTAATTCAGGATTGATGCGCTTATTCAAGCCAGAAAGCACCTTACCAGGACCACACTCCAGCGTAGAGGTAATGCCTTTTTCAGACATAGCATTGACGCACTCCACCCAACGAACCGGGCTGTAAATTTGCTCGATCATTAATGCTTTTATCTTCTCTGGATTTGATTCAACGTCTGCCGTCACGTTGTGAACTACAGGAATTTTCGGGGCAGAAAAAATAGTTGCAGTGATCTGCTCGGCCAAACGTTCTGCTGCCGGGCGCATTAATTCGGTATGAAACGGTGCACTTACCGGCAAAGGCAACGCGCGTTTTGCACCTGCCTCTTTACAGAGAGCGCTCGCACGCTCTACTGCTGCTGCCGTACCTGCAATAACAACTTGGCCAGGTGAATTAAAATTTACTGCAGCAACCACTTCGCCTTGCTCTGCTTTTTTGCAGGCATCAAGAATCAATGCATCATCAAGGCCGATGATCGCAGCCATAGCACCTTGCCCAGCTGGCACAGCCTCTTGCATAAACTTTCCACGTTGTTGCACTAGCTTTACCGCATCGTTAAATTCCACAACACCCGCGCACACCAAAGCAGACCACTCACCCAAGCTATGACCAGCCATAAGCGCAGGTTGGGCGCCATTTTTTTCTTGCCATGCTCGCCAAACCGCAACACTTGCCGTTAACAACAGGGGCTGGGTGCGCTCCGTTAAATTAATTTCATCTTGCGCACCGGTTTGCACGAGCAGCCACAAGTCGTAACCCAAAACCTCTGATGCTTCGGCAAAGGTTTTCTCTACAATAGAAAATTCAGATGCCAACTCGGCTAACATGCCTATTTTTTGTGAGCCCTGACCCGGAAATACAAAAGCAAGATGTTGACTAGTCATAGTGATTAAACGCTTCTCTTTTTACTAAAATTTAATGTTGTGATAATGCTTGCTGAATTCGTGCTGGCACCTCCTGAATCACTTGCTCACGCGCCACAATTAATGCCTGTAAAAAAGCGTTTGCATCAGCACCACCATGGCTCTTGATAACGGTTTTTTGCAGCCCAAGAAAACTCGCACCATTATAAAGCGATGGATCCAATTCAGCCTTCAAACGCTTAAGCAACGGCAGAAAAAATAAACCCAAGACTCTATTGAATAAATTTTTTCGCGCAAATTTCGCAATTCTATTTGCAATAAAACGCGCAACACCTTCACTGGTTTTCAATGCAATATTGCCATGGAAACCATCGCACACAATAACATCAACCGCGCCAGTGAATATGCTATTTGCCTCAACAAAACCAACGTAATTAATGCAACTATCTGCCTGCAAAAGTACTTGCGCAGCCTTTAACTCCTCCGTCCCCTTTTGTTGCTCGGTTCCAATATTTAATAGCGCCACACGCGGAGACATTTCAGTTGAAGCACCAGCCAAAACATTTCCCATGAGAGCAAACTGATAGAGATACTCAGGAGGGCAGTTAATGTTAGCGCCCAAATCCAATAAATAAGTACTTCCTGTTTCGACAGGCATGGACTTACAGATAGCAGGGCGATCAATAGCAGGAAAAGTCTTAATTAGATATTTAGCCATAGCCAGCAGTGCACCCGTATTGCCTGCACTAACGCATGCATCAGCATCATCGTTACGCAACAAATCCAGTGCCACCCACATGGATGAATCTTTTTTCTGGCGCAATGCTAGCAGGGGATCATCATGCATACTAACCACACCGACCGCATGCACAAGCGTTATCCGCTCATGAAGTTTTTTAGCTGGAGGAAGTAAGGAAATAAGCTGGGTTTCATTGCCAACCAACAGCAAATCCACATCGGGAAATTGTGTTACAAATTTTTGGGATGCTGAAATAACAACGCGGGGACCTAAGTCCCCGCTCATAGCGTCAACCGCTATTCGAATTCTTGCCGACAAGGTGTAGTCGTCTTAAGCAATTAATTACTCATCATTGCCTTTGTCAATCACTTTACGACCGCGATAGAAACCATCAGCAGTCACGTGGTGACGGATGTGCTTCTCACCGCTGGTAGCATCAACTGACAGAGTTGGGCCAGTCAGGGCATCGTGTGAACGACGCATGTCGCGCTTGGAACGAGATTTTTTGTTTTGTTGAACTGCCATGGTTTGCTCCTATTTACTTACTCGTTGGAACCGAGGCGCCTCAGGATTTCGGCGAGCTCTTAAGTTGTTCCAACACCTGAAATGGGTTTTTCTCTCTTTTTACTTCTACCGGTTTGCCACTCGAATAAAGCTTGCTATCGATACAAGGATCTTCGTGATAGGCAACGGCAGGTAAACTTAATAGCAGCTCTTCTTCGATCATATCGTAGAGATCTGCTATTCCCTCTCCCACAATCCAAGGCTCAAAGTGCGGCGGCAATTTATTTGCCCCCTCTTCGTCCCATACAATTCCGAGTGAGATGTCGCTTTGAACAGGCACTGTCACTGGCTCTAAGCAACGCTGACAAATCAAAGACAAATCAGCACGCGCACTTCCAACAACGACCTTTTTCTTCTCCTCACTAATCTTAAACTCAAGCTTTACTTGAACTTCTCCACCAGGATTTTCCGTAGCCTCGCTAATGCGCGCGAGTTCAGAAACAGCAATACAACCCTCCAAAACAACACCGTGTTGGGCGAATTTTCGGGGGTCACCCTGCCGAGGCAGAACTTTGTTAGAAGGGGTCTTAAACATAAGCGCGCCATAATAGGGATATCGCCCTGCAGTGTCAAAGAAAAACTGGGCAAATAGCGCTATTTAGTGGCATGAGAGTAGAATTGCCCCCTTATTTAGCGTTTCATCACTAATAAAGTGCGGTCACCTCATGGCAAACTCCAAAATACTACTCGCGTCTAGCTCAGTCTATCGCCGCCAGATACTACAAAAACTAGGGCTAAGCTTCGACTGGGCAAGCCCGGATATAGATGAAAGTAGCCAGCCAGAAGAAAAACCCGCGCAACTGGTACATAGACTCGCCGAAACCAAAGCCCGCCGCTTGGCAAGCACCTACCCAAACCACTTGATTATCGGTTCAGATCAAGTGGCGACAATCGACAACCAAATCATTGGCAAACCTCACACCCATGCAAATGCCGTTACCCAGCTAAGGAGTTTTCGGGATCGTGAAGTCACTTTTTTGACCGGACTGTGCTTGCTCAACCCATCAGAAAACCGCACTCAAAATAGTGTTGAGAGCTATAAAGTGCGATTTCGCAACCTATCCGATGAGCAAATAGAGAACTATTTAAAGCGAGAGCAACCTTACGATTGCGCCGGCAGCTTTAAATCAGAGGGATTGGGGATTTGCTTGTTTGAAAAGCTGGAAGGAAACGACCCTAACACATTGATAGGTTTACCGCTGATTGCCCTCACCCAAATGCTTGCCAATGAAGGCCTGGACCCACTCAATCAACCGGCCAATTTTTTCCAGCCAAGTAACTGATCAAACTGATCAAGACACAATTCAGGCTGGTAAATATGCAAGCGGTCAACATGGTGCGCACCATAGCTGACTGCGATACGCGGCATATGAATACGGCGCGCCATCTCCATGTCGTATTCAGTGTCACCAATCATTACCGCGTCACTCGCAGCCACACCAAATTCATCCAATAACTCTTTCAACATCAAGGGGTCAGGCTTGGACGCCGTTTCATCAGCGCAGCGAGTAGCGTGAAAAAAATCGGCCACGCCCAACACCCCAAAAATACGATCCAACCCCTTACGACTCTTTCCGGTGGCAATGGTCAATATATGCCCATCAGCCTTTAGGCGCCCCAGCGTATCCATAACACCTGGAAAAAAATCGGACGGACGAGCCTCATCAAGGGACAAAAAGCGTGTCGCATAAGCATCGCGCAAACGCTGGCGACCGGGCAAATCTACGCCGGGATATAAGCGATGAATAGCCTCCGGCAACCCCAAACCAATAATGTTATGGATAAGGTGATCATCCAGCGGCAGCCAACCCATATCTTGCGCAGCAAGCTGCATCGCTTTGGTAATCTTGGCCTTTGAGTCACTGAGGGTGCCATCCCAATCAAAAATAAACAGCAATTATTCTCTCCACACCAGAGGCTAATCAACGACAGGCAACCTGCCTAACGGGATGGCCAAATCAGCCGGCAAGGGCGCATCCACCCGCGTTAGCTCTTCAGATTCAGGCAAGTAAAACGAGAGCGCAGACGCATGTAAAAACAAACGTTTTATACCCTGTGCGCGCATTGCCTCATTAATCTCATCATTCCCATACTTCTCGTCACCCACTAGCGCGCAGCCGGCATACTGGGCATGCACCCGAATTTGGTGAGTCCGACCGGTTATCGGCCGCGCCTCTATCAAGCTGAACCCAGCAAACCCTTTCAGCACCTTGAACTCAGTCAAACTGGGCTTGCCTTCTGGGTGAACACGCACTACCCGCTCACCACCTGCAACTTCTGTTTTCAATAAAGGCGCGTTGACCTGGTGCACGCGCTTGGGCCAAGCGCCAATCACCAGCGCTTGATACACCTTAGTAATACCACCAGCGCCTGCAGACTTTTCACGCAATGCAGCTTGTAAATGGCGCAAATAGCTACGCTTTTTAGCCACCATGATGCAGCCGGATGTATCGCGATCAAGGCGATGCACCAACTCTAAATGACGCGCCTCAGGGCGCATTTGACGCAGAGTTTCGATCAATCCGAGCGTAATTCCACTACCGCCATGCACCGCCAGACCAGGCGGCTTGTTGACAACCAACAAACCATCATCTTCAAACAAAATTGACCTAGCCAGCAGCGACATCATTTGATGGCTCGCTTTGGCTTCAGTACCCGCCTCGGCGGTCCTGATTGGCGGAACCCTGACCGAGTCACCCGCCACTAACTTATACTCAGGCTTTATCCGCCCCTTATTCACACGCACTTCGCCCTTGCGAATCACATTATAAATTTTCGATTTAGGCACCCCTTTGAGGCGCGCTATAAGGAAGTTATCAAGCCGCTGCCCAGCCTGATCTTCATCGATAGAAATCATCATCACCTGTGCAAATGAAGAAGATTCGGTGTTTTCGGTAATGTTTTCTGGGGATGTTTTCATGGTCGTCATGATACCCGATACCGCCAGATAACCGAACCAACCATTCCCGTTGCAGCGCAAAAACTTACGTAAATCACTGATTTAATTGCCGCATATCGGTAGAGCTGCTATATTCCGATGACTGATACAGGCTGGTTTCCGGATCGCGCGCAAAAGACAGGTGCATCATTAGGAAATACCGCTGACAGCAAGAGCGCCAGTTCCAATACACAAAGAACGTATAAAACTCCCGCTCTTGATGACACTGACAATGGTAGGACGTGAGCCGAGCTCACCCACTACCCTAACAATTGCGTCAATTAACGTTGCGCTCATTGTTAACACTGTTCTTGTTTTGCTGAGCTCAAGAAAGCTCTATTTGTAAATTCCGGATGACCGCGTCGCATGCGATGCACAACCATGTCCGATGCTGATTTTGCAGGTTGCCAATTTCATCTTGTGGTTTAACTGTTAAAGCTAACCGCCTGATTGGGAAGCCGATTTGAAGATCAATTATCTTCACGACTGACACTCGATCAACCGAGATTAAAGAATGAACAACCCGGCCGTAACAGGATGGAATACCGCCTTGGCCGAGCTCCACAATAAGCACTACAAATAGGAAAGCCGGGAATTCCCGGTGTACATGAATGAGCCAAATGGGCCATCTGGTTATTAAGGCTATCGCAGACGCTGCACAGCGATCACACTGCACAAGCCAACAGGTAAACCCCACCAACCGCTAGTACGAGCCTTATCAAACGGGTAGCGTAATAGTCCATCAGGTTGCGCAAAACACCGCCGTGTTAACCTTGATTGCCGCGTCAGTCAGACGCCCACAGACAATTAGGTAACACATGAAAAGAATGCTCATCAATGCAACTCAGCCTGAGGAGTTGCGTGTAGCGCTAGTCGATGGTCAATGGCTTTACGATCTGGACATTGAGAACCGCAATCGCGAACAAAAAAAATCCAATATTTATAAAGGCCGTATCACCCGCGTAGAACCAAGCCTCGAAGCAGCATTTGTTGATTATGGCGCAGAGCGTCACGGCTTCCTCCCCCTTAAAGAAATCTCACGCGAATACTTCACCAAAAACTCTGGCGATTCAGACGGCCGCATCAAAATCAAAGATGTGCTGAAAGAAGGCACCGAAGTGATCGTGCAAATTGATAAAGAAGAGCGCGGCAACAAAGGCGCAGCACTTACTACTTTTATCAGTCTTGCAGGCCGCTATTTGGTATTGATGCCAAATAACCCAAGAGCTGGCGGCATATCCCGACGCATTGAAGGTGAAGACCGTGCCGAGTTGAAAGATGCCCTCGGAGAAGTAGAAGTTCCTAACGGCATGGGAGTAATTATCCGCACCGCAGGCGTTGGCCGCAGTTCCGAGGAGCTGCAATGGGATCTCAATTACCTTTTACAACTTTGGGAATCCATAGCGACTGCATCAAAGACATCCCCTGCGCCAGCATTTTTGTTTCAGGAGAGCAACGTCATTATTCGTGCGATCCGCGATTACTTGCGCCAAGACGTTGGCGAAGTGATTGTCGATAACAAAGAAGCTTTCGATCTAGCAGCAAGATTTATCCAGCAGGTAATGCCAAACTACCGCAGCAAAGTTAAGCTTTATCAAGACGACATCCCCCTGTTTAACCGCTACCAAATCGAATCTCAAATTGAGACCGCATTCCAACGCGAAGTTAAGTTGCCATCGGGCGGCTCCATTGTTATCGACGCTACTGAAGCTTTAGTTGCCATCGACATCAACTCTTCGCGCGCCACCAAAGGCGGCGATATTGAAGAAACCGCACTGCAGACCAACCTGGAAGCAGCAGACGAAATCGCACGCCAATTGCGCTTGCGTGATATGGGCGGCCTGATTGTTATCGACTTCATCGATATGCAACCTGTTCGCAACCAACGCGAGGTCGAAAACCGCGTACGCGATGCATTGATGATGGACAGAGCCCGCGTACAGATCGGCCGCATATCCCGCTTCGGCTTAATGGAAATGTCACGCCAACGCCTGCGCCCATCATTGGGTGAAACACACTCCAAGATCTGCCCACGCTGCGATGGCGTAGGCAATATTCGCGGAACCCGCTCCCTGGCATTGTCAATTTTGCGATTGGTTGAAGACGAAGCACAAAAAGAACGTAGTGCCGAAATCCGAGCAATTTGCCCAGTATCCGTAGCCACTTATCTACTGAACGAAAAGCGCAAAACCATTTCCAGCATCGAATCGCGCAACAACACCCGCGTGGTAATTGTGCCCAGTGCCGAATTGATGACCCCGCACTTTGAGGTTCAACGCCTGCGCGATGACGACGAAGGCACATTGGAAACCAGTTATAAAATCGTTGCGCATACCGATGAAGCTAAAGCCGACGAAGAAGACTTCAAAGCAAAACCAATTAATGCACCCAAGCCGCTCGTTCAACCGAGCAGCCCCAGCCAACCAGCACCTGAACCGGTTAAAAAACCCGGCCTGCTGTCGCGCTTGATTGGCTCTATTACCAGCATTTTTGGCGGCGAAAAAAGCGATGAAAGCAAAGGTAAACGCGAACATAAACGCGACAGCCGCCGCAACTCAGGCCGTAACAACCGCCGCGACGGACGCAACAATCGTCGCGATAAAGACCGCAAAGAAGACCGCGAAATTATCGACAACCTTGAGCATCGCCCCGCAAGCGAAGCGAAACCTGCGCGTGAACAAGACAAGCGCGAAGGCGGCAGAGACGGCGAAAAACGCGATAGCTTCAATCGCGACAACAATGAGCGCAAACAGCGCAACAATCGTGATCAACAACGCGAACAGCAGCCACGCGACGCGCAAACTGTTGATGATGAGCCGCGCCAATCACGTAACCGCAATCAGCGCAATGAACGTAACGAGCGCGATAACAGTCGCCGGCAAGCAGCCAAAGATGAAACAGTCACGCTTGTTTCTGACGCACCAACCCTGGACACGTCGCTAATGGACGAAGGCGGAGATGATCGTCCGTCCAAGCGACCAGCTGGTCGCCGCACCCGCTCTCAACAACGTCGCCGCTCTCGTCATGACGGAGATAGCAGCGCAGGAAGTGAAAACACTTCATTCAATAGCGAAGCAGAAGTGATATCACCAAGCGGCACCGAGGAACCCAAAGTCCTGAGTGAGTCTGCGCAACTGGCGAAACAAATTTCTGCGGCCATTGCAGAACACGCCCAACAAGCTCAAGCAATCAAAGTGGAGCCAGAAACCGTCAGGGAAGATGATGTACAAACGATAGAGAAGCCGAGTTCGATTAGTATCGAAACCGGTACTGATGCATTTATCAAACCTTTCGATCCTCAAATCGAAGTAGCAATCACAAACAACGAAGAAAAATCCGCACCCGAGATGGTTCCAACCGCTGTGCCAACAATCACCGAGACAGCGCCGAATGAGCATGCCGCGATTACACCACAAGTCGAAGTTGAGATATCCGAGAGGCAGACTATTACCGAAGTAAATCTTGCGCCTCCAGCAAGGGCAAGCAATGATCCACGCAAAGCACCCAAGCCAGTAAGCCAGGTAAGTATTATTACTGAAACCATCGAAAATCACGCATCGCGCGCGCTAGACACCAGCTTGCCGCCTAGTGTCGATCACAACCCGCGCCCATTGGCCAGGCCGTCACATGACCCACGCCTGAATAAGCGCGGCAGCAGCGAGTAACAACATTTGTTTTAAAAAAGCAAAATGGCCGAATTGGAAACAATTCGGCTTTTTTATGCTCAGAAATTTGAACGGGGGAAAACAGGTGCGAGATTCAGCTATAAAAAATGCGTTTTTTACTTGCCCAATAAAAAAACCTATGTATAATTTGCGGCACTCGGAAGGGTGGCAGAGTGGTTTAATGCACCGGTCTTGAAAACCGGCGTAGGTGCGAG
>CAIOHY010000328.1 GCA_903858205.1 uncultured Cellvibrio sp. | reverse complement strand
TTGTCAACTTCCATATTTCCCCCTAGGGATAATGTTGGGCATTACTGCCCAACCTACATAAACGCCAACGTCCGCTTTTGGCCGTATTCAGTCCTTCGTTAGCCCGTTTAACAAGTTGCACCAACTGTAATGTCATGTTAGCAAAAAACCACCTTAATCAAATTTAAAAACAGTTAAGCAAAGGAATTTTTAAAAGAATGCGCGCAATTTTACTAATTCTAATTTTCAATTCATCACCGGTTTTTGCTATCGGGGCTGACGAGTGTTTCCTCCGGGCTGTTGTTGGTAACCAAGAAATAATACTTAAGAATATCGAGGTAGTTCCTCCCACCTACGGCCTTAGTGGTTCCAATACCTATGGTTATTGTGAAATGGATAGCGGTTACGCTGTTTTACAGTGTGCCGACGCAAAGGAAAATAAGGGAGCGTTGGTTTATGAACTGGATACAGAAAATATTGATGAGCAGACCTACCATTGCAAAACCGGATGCAATGCTAATGTTGCGCAAAAATTTGTGATGGTGTGTGAGGGTGATTAATGCGCGCCCTTGGCGTTAACTGACTTCAGATGAAACCGTTGGAAATAGCTGCGCGGGAATACGCCACAAAAACCAAAGTGCAAACTGCCGCGTTGCTTAACGTTATGAAAGGAATAGAGTAATGAATGAAAACCCATACAGTCCACCAGCAGCACAACTCAGCGAAGAGGCAGCTGCAAAAGGAGCTTTAGAATCTTTTTTGCTTAGTTTTTTGCGGCACTGGAATGGCAGAGCAAGATTACTAACTGCTTTCTGGGGGCATTTCATCTTAGGTAATTTTTTATTTACTTTAGTCTTATTTGTGGCAAATATAAGCATCCAAGCTTTATCGCCCGAACCAAACACAGCCGCTTCAATTTTCCGAGCTGCATTGGGGGTACTCAGCTTCATCTATTACTTCTGCACCGTTCGCTTTATCTGGGCTTGCGCGAGAAACTCACATTATTCAGGTTTTTTCTACATAGTAAGAGGCTTAATTTTAGCCGCCCTTATATTCCTGGTTAGCATCTTCGCAATGACTGGCTATGAGGTTCTTAGCAAATCATAACAAACGATTGCAAGAATCAAATTTTCTAACCGTGGAATTGAAAACAACCTTAGCCGAATACAAACAAAAATTCTGCGCAGAAATATAGGGCGATAAACATCATGACCAATACTTTTACAACGCCAGGTGTTTACATTAACGAACTCAATGGATTTCCTAGTGCTGTAGTGCCTGTCGCAACCGCTGTTCCGGCGTTTATTGGCTATACGCCAAATGCAGAATATCAGGGTAAGTCTTATTACAATGAACCGTTTAAGATTAGTTCTTTCGCGGCATTTCAAGCGATTTTCATGCTGCCTAACCTTCCTCCACCGGCCGATCCCGCCAAGCAATACAGCCCTGAGTATTATCTTGTTAAGCAAAACACAACACCTACCGCAGGCGATTATCTGACACTTGGCGGGCAATGTTATTCAGTATTTCCAGACCCCAATACAATCTACTATCTCTACAACAGCATCCGTTTATTTTTTCAAAATGGCGGAGGTGATGCTTATATTGTCGCTGTGGGACCTTATGGTCCAGCTAGCGGAAAACCGATGAGCGATCCAACGGCGAAGGTCATCAACCCGAATGTGCAATTGGCCGATTTGCAGCGCGGCTTGGCTTTGTTAACAAAAGAAGTTGAGCCGACGATGTATATCTGCCCTGACGCGACGCTGTTATCGCTCAACGACAATGCCACTTTGATGGAAACCATGTTGTTGCAAGCGGAAACGATGCAAACAGCAGTATGTATCTTCGATATCATCGGCGGCGCAAATCCTGACCCCATTTTATACACCAATGATATCCAACATTTTCGCAACAGCACCGGCAGCGTGGGTCTTAAATACGGCATCAGTTATTATCCGTTTATTGGCACCACGATCATGCAATCAAGCGATATCGATTTTACCAACTTGTTTGGTGGTGATACGACGCAGCTGGAGCCCATTCTTAATCCGCCATCCGCTCGAAATCTGGTAGCAGCGCAAATTCTTGCAATGATCCAAACGCCTCCGGCCAACCCCCTGTCAAACAGTCAGCTGCAAGCAGCGCTTATGGTCGCCAGCCCTATTTATGCGCAGATCATTGATCATCTAGTCGCCGTTGCAAATGTATTGCCACCCAGTGGAGCAATAGCAGGTGTGTATGCAATCAATGACAATGAAGCTGGCGTTTGGAATTCTCCAGCTAATACATCGATTGTGGGTGCAGTTTCGTTACCGATCAATTTGACTGACAGTGATCAGGAAAACCTGAACATTGACGCAATTTCAGGAAAATCCGTTAACGCGATCCGTTTCTTTAATGGGCAGGGAATTTTGGTGTGGGGCGCTAGAACACTGGATGGAAATAGCGACGATTGGCGCTATATTTCGGTGCGCAGAACCATGACTTATTTGGAGCAATCGATCAAGTCGGCCGCGCGCGCCTACGTATTCTCACCTAACAACGCAAACACCTGGTCCGCACTCCAGAACATCATCAGCAGTTTTCTAATGGGCGTCTGGCAGCAAGGCGGTTTGCAAGGCGCTTCGCCTGCTGCCGCGTTCAGCGTTAGCGTCGGTTTGGGAACCACTATGACTGCAGATGATTTACTTAACGGCTATATGCGGATATTGGTAAAGGTGGCAGTGCTTCATCCCGCAGAATTTATTGTTATCTCGTTTGAACAACAACAGGCTACATCCGGTTAAGTTGGGTTGGCACCTGGCACGAAGGGGTTCTATTGTGTTGGCATTTAGATTTTTTTATAAAAACAATATTGATTCCTTCCTGCAGCTTTCGCTTGATACATGGCTTCATCAGCCCGTTTTAAGAGTTGTACCTGATTCTAATTTTGATTTAGCTGCTCCCAGTTCAACACAAGCGAGAAGCATTTTCGCTAGCCCGAAAAAGGATTAAAAAATTATGAGCTTATCGTTTCACATAGATTTTAACGGTCAGTGCCAAGAAGCGTTTGAGTTCTATGCCGCTCATTTGCATGGCGTGATTGGAACAATGCTTCAAGTGAAAGACTCACCCTTATCACCAAGCTCCGCTGAACAATGGCAGCAGAAAATTGTTCATGCCAATATATCCATCTACGGTGTAGAGTTGGCGGGTGCTGACGTAAAGCCGGAACAATATCAAAAACCACAAGGGTTTTATGTGTTGCTTGGGTTAAGTACGGAAGATGCAGTCAAATCCGCATTCGATAAGCTTTGTGTTGGTGGTGACGTTATTTTCCCACCACAAAAAACCTTCTGGTCTCCATGTTACGCAATTGTGACTGACCGATTCGGTGTACCTTGGAAAATCAATTGCGGTACGTAACAAACGGCTGCGGTAAAAATCTGAACAAGCCAGCAGTCTCGCTCGCCCGAGCGCCCATCCTAAAACGTCTTTACAGCCCTAGCTCCTGCCAACTAGACTAAATGAAGCTGTCACTCAATCCTCCCCGCGTGTTGCGAGAGTGATTGAAAACAACCGATGAATTTAACCGTTAAATATTCCGCCAAATGAGGCTAGGTTATGGAACTGGTGACATTAGTGTACGTAAGCTCTGCTTCTCGATCATTTAAAGATTCGGATATACAAGATATTTTGCGATATGCCCGTGAATCTAATGAAAAGAATGGGATCACGGGCTTGCTGCTATTCAAAGACGGCAATTTCATGCAGGTTCTTGAAGGCGATGCGCAGGTCATTGATGATTTGCATCATAAAATATCTAACGACCCCAGGCACACCGGAATCATTACCTTGCTCAGAGAGCCTATTCAGTCCAGAAGTTTCAGCGAATGGAAAATGGGATTTAAAGATATTGGAACGCTTACGGAAGAGGAAAAATCCGGCTGGAGCGATTATCTGGAACACCCCTTAAATGATCCCAGTTACGTTTCAAACCCCACTAAAGCCTATCGTCTTTTAGAGACTTTTAAAAAGACCGTGCGTTAAGATTGTGACTCGCCACGCGGTGCGGTAACACTGGTTGAGCCGAACTGATCCAATTTTTCCAGCGGTTACCGTTATAACAGGTTATTCGCTCACCGCTGGTTCTGTAATGCCATTTTTACTCAAAATATGAGTCGCGATACCATCGATCGTGGTCTGATTTTTCTTGATCCAGTATTCCTGAATTCCCGCCTCACCTTTTTTCTCTGCCCACTCCGTTAATTCAGTGCGTTCACTGCGATAATCAAAAAACGGGATAGACATTCCGCAAGAGCTTTGTACTAACTCAACCGACATATCAAAAATTTGACGAGCACCTGGAACGGGATCAAACAATGAAAAAAGCGCTCCCCATTCAGTGTCACCGGGGTGAACAACCTTAGCCGTGCCATACAAGCGCAAAATCATTGGCTTGCCTTCAAATGCAGCGAACATGATTGTCATGCGCGGGGAGATTTGTACATGGGCAGCCGTTTCATTTCCGCTCCCGGTCACGTTTAACCAAATCACACGGTTACCACCCAGCACGCGCAAACTATCCATGCCTTTGGGGGACACATTGATGCGGCTATCTGCGGTAGCAGTGCCCACGAAAAAAATTTTTTGATGTGCGATAAACTCTTGGTGCTTATCTGATATTTCTAAAAACTGCTGTCCCATTCGCGTTATTCCTATTCAGAAAAATTAACTGTCTATCGCTATGCGATTGAGCTGCTCCAACAGCCATCAATCATTTGCTGTGGCAAGATTAATTACGCAGCTGCCTCTACCCTGACGCCGCAACCAACAATATCAAGCATATAATTGTCGGTGATATCATCACCAAATGCATAGCACGCAGCAAGATCAAGTTCGTGGGTGAGTGCATACTGGATAACAGCTTTGCGTTTTTGCTCACCAATGCAGGGGTTTCCGATAAGCTCGCCAGTATAGACACCTTGTACCGCTTCGGGAAGCGTGCACAAAAGATCATCTACTCCAAACGTTTCGCGCAAGCCTTCTAACAACGGCTGGAAAGAGCCGGTGACTAATACTATGCGGTAACCCTGTGCCTTCAGCTCACGCAGCTGAGCAATTGTATCTAATATGTAAAATTTACCCTCGGCTTCCATAGTGTTGAACCAGCGCCTTGCCAACTCTTCAATACGCGAAACAGATAAGCCCTTATAAATTGAAAAATATTCGCGGTTCAAATTGTCGCGAGGTGCATTTGCGAGCAACTGGCTGCGAATGTGCTGAATAAAGAATGCGAGTTTAGAAGGATGAATTTCTGCAATCTGTTGCTGCTGCATAAACTGAACGAAGCTGACCAGGCTTTTCGTGAAAATTAGAGTTCCGTCCACATCAAAAAAGGCGGCGCGCCGTTGATTATGCATGTTGTAATTCCCTTGAGTCGGATAAAGCATGGGAAACACCAGTAAGTAAGTGTTGGTAAATAAATTCACCCAGAACATGTTCGAATTGTTGCGGCGCTTCTAACTGAATGGCATGTCCCGTGTTAGCAAACTGAACTAACTCAATCGGTGTATCATTCTGGACAAGATATTGATAGTAATCATTGTGAATGAACTTATCCTCTAATCCTTGTAACAGTAGACATGGAATCTTGGAATTGACCAAGCTTAAAAGCTCATCCTCAAGCAAACCAAGAGCCAAACTCTTGCCAAGGTGCTCGCGAAATAGCCCTTCGGTAGTGCGAATATGAGTTTTCAGTAGTTCCAGATTTTCACGCCCTTCATTGTGGACAAACGCTCTTGCAAATTGCTCTATCGCATATTGATCTAACTGATTGGTGAATAACAATCCCCCGGTCGGATCTTCACGGAATACACTGCCGATTGTGGTCAAAGAAAAAGGTGGCGCCGACACCAGACACAGTCCAGTTGCTTTCGGATGTAAATGTAAAGATTCTAGTAGCGCATGCCCACCCAGACTTTGACCAATCAGCAAATATGATGACGGATTGAACGCCTGTACAATTTTTGCAGTCAACTGCCCAAGCATAGCAATCGAAACAAACTCAATATTACTTTGATAATAACTACTCGCACCATGCCCCGGGAAACTGACAGCAATCAACTGATATCGCCTGCCTAGCTCAGAGTTAAGCAAATTTTCATAAGCACCAGCACAACTAGAATTGCCATGAAAAATAAAAATTGGAGCGCTATCTCCTGTAGAAACCAGGCATTCAATCTGCAATCCATCAATTTCTTTAAATAGCTTCTTCATAGTTAGCCTCCTCTTTTTTCGTAGCCGGCGCAGTGGATAAAAAATGAAAATTTTGGCTGATGGCCGCTTGTAAATGTTCGAGTGAATCTAAGCCGGACTCATAAAAAATCAAACCGTCAGGACGAACTAAAGTCACTTGCTTCCTTGTACCAAGTACGCTGTCCGAAAGTGATAACCGGCTAATAGTTTCTCGCACCGATAGAACAAACGGTAGCTTGTAGTCAAAGACATCGACACTATAGATAATCATGCATTGATGATGGGTGAGTAACACCGAGCGCAGCA
>CAIOHY010000327.1 GCA_903858205.1 uncultured Cellvibrio sp. | reverse complement strand
TGCGTTGAATATTTTTTTCACTTGTGGTGATAGCACCGGGGGTATTGATTTGGCTGGCGAACGCAGTGCCCAGGGCGGTGCGATTGGATAATTGATAGGGCAGCCATTCAGTGGCCAGACCGTAATAGGTGGTGATTAAGCGAATGGCGACATTATCGGTATGGAAGCGTGGGCACATAGCATGTTCAAGTGTGTTGATGCGCAGGCCGAGAATTTTTGCATCAAACAAACAGCAAAACATATCCAGCACTTGATGGATATCCGCATAAAACGCCGCCGCACTCACACAAGAATCTTGCGTACTGATTAATGCAGGCGGAAATACGCGCTGAATTTCTTCCATCAGCTGTTCAGGCGAACCCGATAATTTCAGCGAAATGGTTTTGGATTTTCGCAGGAGTTCATTTAAATAACATTCAACGTCTTGCTGCAATTGCCGCTGCCAAATCGTAATGCTGATAGCATCGTCATAAATTCGTGCCAGCACGGCGGGGTCTCCGCTGATTGCCCAATCGGCTGCGCTCACGGTCGTATTGACTAATGCTGTCATCACCGGCTCCTGTTATTGAAATTGAACTTCGGAAAATCTGGTAAATTTGGATCAGGCTTCCTGTCGTAAAAAAGATTCTGCGCAAAATAGTTAAACAGGGATTGATGGTAATCTTCTATAGCTTGCCAATATTGCATTTGCGATTGCATGTCAGTTTTAGCTTGCTGGGTTAGATATGCCTGCAAAGCCATTGCGGGCGATAAATACGAAAACTTTTTATTCAATGCCATGCGATTATTAATTTGTTGCCAGTAATCCTGTTTGGTTGCAGACACTTTGCGGTCGCTCATCAACTGCATGGCGAAGTACCATTTCCAATGGAAGTCCTCTGGAAGCGGCGCTGAATCAGCGTATTGTGGGAACTCTTGATAAAATTCGTTTAGGTCCGCTTGTCTGTCCCTATCCCATGCATTATGCATATGCTGACGCTGATCCAGCATCATATTGATGCCTTGTGTCGCAGGGTACAGATATTGACTGTAGTTGATTGCAGATCCTGGAATTACCAAGGTCCAAAAAATCCACACGCAAATAAAGGCTAGACTTGCTTTGATCGACTGGAGTTCGAAGCGATTGATCAGCCAGGAAACAAAAAACCAAAGCGCCTGATATAAAAGTAATGCCAGATAAACTTGTAGAAAGAGTAGATTGATCGATAAACCGACCGACAAAAACCCGTAACCCAGTAGCAGCAACTGAAACATTGCTAAAAGAAAATAAATTAATGTAAAGCGGAAATGAATGAGTGGGCGCTCAGAGGAAATAACCGATTTAAGCAATAGCAACCTTCCGGATTCTTTTTCGGTTGACCATAGCCTGCAAGTCATTACACCAATCAATAACGGCATGACAAAAACAAAAATAAAACCGAGATCCAGAAAACCGTGCAATTGTAAATCAGGATTGTTTTTTTCTTGACCATAGAGTTGGCCCGTAATCGCCAGCAATCGGATGTTGTGACTGAGCGCATCCAACACACGCTGACCATTAAAAAGTGCAGCGAGTGGTTCGGCTGGGTGGCGAGCGGGTTCAAAGTAGTAATAACCCATGCTACCAAAGTCGAATTCACTTCGCTGCGACAGCGATTTCCAATGAGCGAAGTCATGCTCTGCAAACTCCAACAATCTTGAATAATCGCCGAGCTCATTGCTGATTCGCTCTTTACCTTGTTGCACAGCGAAAATACTACATAGCAAAATCATCACCGACATAAGTATCATCGCGCGATTTCTAATTAGTAGCGTGAACTCGAGCTTAACTCGCTGCATATTGACCACCTTTTCGTTTGATCAGGGCAAACCATAACAACAGAAATAGAAACCACCAAACACCGATCCATTTTTCAAAACCGGAAGCTTGGGTTGACCAGGAAAAATCAGGCACCGAATAGGAAAAAGTGGGTAAATCTCTCCAGGTTCCATGATCCAATCGCTGGGTCTTATTGGTGTGGTAGCCAATTTTTTCGGCATGTAGATGATTCAATTCCTGAATTAGATTGTATCGATACTGCTCTGCTTGTTTCTCAAACTCAAAAAAGTGACGACTGTCGGTCGCGCTTATTTTCATTGACCATTCTTTTATCAATAAATAGGGGCTGAATAACATGCCACTCGAAAGCCAACGGTTCTGTTGTTTATATTGGTTGAGCAGCGTTTGGTAATGTTCATCAAAAACTCGACTCGTCAATTTTTCACCTTCTGCCATCACCAGACCCGCATAATTCACTGGCAGGTCTTCAATTCGCTCCTTGTTATACAGTTGCAACACTTGTTGTTTGAAATTGGCAAAATAAGGATCATTCGGGTTATGTGAATTGCCAATTTTTTCAGTAGCTGCAATAAGTTCTTTTTCAAAAACAGACTGGGAAGGTGTATCAACACATAAATAGGCTGAATTGGTTAGTAGTTTAGGCAAGATAAAACACATCAATAACCAGGTGGCGATGAGTAGGCTCAGATTAGTCATGCTCTGTTTTATCAGCGTCGATACTATGAGTATAAAAGCAATCCACCAGAGGCTATAAAATAAATAACCTACAAAAAGAGTGGTCACACGTAGCGCTAGATCCTGATCGGATTGCGTGGGTAAATACAGAGCCAGTAATCCGGTTAGCACAAATGTAGGCAATAAAAAGAGAACGCTAAGGCAAAAATAAGCGAATAACTTTCCGCCTAGTAGATCCAGCAGCTTGACGCCAGTTGTTTGCAATAAAGCAAAACGTTTGTTTCGAATTTCGCTATTCATAGAGTCCTGGGCCAAGACGATCAAGAGCAACGGCCACAAAATTAGTAGCAAATTGGCAGTGGAGATAGGAATAAAACCCACTATATTTCCACCGGATTGTGATTCAGAAAATTGGCTGGCGTTTTGTCTATGGGCCTCCAAAAAAAGACTGCTGCCGAGCAAAGGATTTACACCGGAATCAAACAAACTCAGGGTATTCGCTGGCCGGAACCCATAGGTGCCAAAATGCGCAACCCGGTGCGGATGACGATCGGGTTGTGATGCCCATTGTTGGTTAACCACGTCTTGAAAGTGGGTTTGATAATGATCAACACTTTTGGTGTAGGACCAACCATTAAATAAACTGGCGATCAACAACAGCTGAAAAACTGACAACAAGAGTATTGCCAGTTTTTTTCGATATTGCAGTCGCCATTCTTGTGCAGCAATCAAGAAGATTTTTGGCATAAATTAAAAGGCCACTCGCCAGGAAAGATTAACTGCGCGTCCATCGCCAGGGGAATGAAGGGTGTCGGTGTCGAACCACACATATTCATAATATTCATCAAAGAGGTTGGTGACCTGCAAATTAATATCGTGATTGCCAGTAGCAAAACCAATTCGTAATTCGGTCAAACTGTAATCGCCAAACTTTCCTAAACTACTATTGTTCGACACATAAGAATCACTTTGGGTTGTGTTAAACAAACTCACTTTCCAATTGGAGTTAATTTGATAATCAACTCCCAGTGCGGCCGAATAATCTGGAATATGATTTAACCAATTACCCTTGATCGCGGCATTGGTTGCACCGGGTTCTGCCAAAATTGCTTCTTGCTTTGTGTAAGATGTCCACAAATACCAAGCACCAGCCGGTTGCCAACTTAACAATATTTCCCAACCGTCGCGTTCGGTTTTGCCGACATTTTCAAAATCACCCGACCCATCGGACTTTGCTGTTAATTCATCACTGGCATTTTGTTGCCAAAGAGAAAAGCGTAATTCAAACGGGATTTGTGGCGTTAATTGAAAGCCAATTTCACTGCCGGTATTTTCGGATGCGTCGACATCTTTTCCAGGCAATGCATAAGCCGAAATGCCATTACCAATTTGATAAGTTTTGCCCCAGTTGGCGAACAACGAAAGGCTAGGTGTCGCCTGGTAATTCAAACCGGCTGCGGGTTGCGTCAAGTTTCCATAATCATTGATATCGCGATGTTGGTTATTCGCCAGATTGGTAAAGTCACCCGTATAACGATTTACACGAACACCTGCGTTCCATTGCAATTTTTCAGTCAATTGATTTTCAACTTGCAGGTAAGAACCGTAATGATTGAAATCAAATTGGTGGTTGCGTGACACAGCACCACGCTGACGTTGATTGGAGACAAAGCGTTGGTGGAGATTGTCTTGCGCTTCGTAATCCAGTCCCCATTGAACCAACCAGTCAGGATTAATTTTCCAACTGACAACTGAGATCAAACCATTTTGTTTTTCATCTTCAATGCGTTCTTGCTGATTTGCCACAGCGGTAAATTTTACCCAGCGATGACGGTCGAAAGATTGATGGTAAGCTTTAAGCATCCACTCAATATTATTTGACACCTGATAGTTCATATGCAGGCTGAGGTGATCAGTCGTCTTCTCACCACCATCGGTATTTGAAAACGCTGCGGATGAGGTTGGATCTTGACGTGCAGTGGTTTTGTTTAGATACCCGGCTGCATCAGCCTCATATGTAAAGTGGCGAGCTATTAAGCCTATATTGAGATCATCCGAAAAATCGTAAAACCATTTTCCTGAAACAGTGGTTTTTTCCAGATCTGAATGGTCGCGATAACCAGACGTTTTACGTGTACCAACGAAATAGGATTGATTGAGATTATCGCCTTCGCTAGCGTAGATTCCTTGTGCTTCATAGGTATCAAAGCTACCGTACATCAATTCCAATTCTTTATCGTCGCCTGACTGACGGCTATACATTTTCACATTGCCTGCAATATTGTGCAAACCAAAGCGAGGGTCAAATGTGCCTTTCACGACTTCGATATGATCGATTTCCATTGGGAATAGTGCATCCATTTCCGGATAGCCGACATGCAAGTTTGACGGTATTCCATCAATCAACAATTTGCTGTGCGGGCTTGAGCCTTCGCCATCAAATCCGCGCATCGCAATATTTGCAGAAATAATGCCTTGGTTGAACCGTGAAAAATAAACCCCCGGAATTTTCTTAAATAGATCGGCGGTAAAATTGACATGCTCGTTTTCGAGCTGATCCCGCGCCAAAATATCGCGGGAACCTGATAATTCTACCTCCTGAATTTCATTGGATTTGCCAATAACGATAACTTCCTCCCCAATCTTCATTGAGGATTTCCTATCTTGGGATGTTTGGTCGGCGATGGTAGCAGGAGTGATAATTAGCCCAACAATAATTGCGCTAAGCCTATTAAACGGGAATTTCATGTTGGCCCTCAGATGATAATGCAGAAAAATAAAGTTGTTCAATCTGGTGCAGATCACCGGTGTTTTCGAATTGTTTCAAGACCTTCCCTTGAGCCATGATGTAAATGATATCTGCCAGTACATCAGCGCAATACAAGTCGTGTGTAACCATTAAAACGGCTGCACCTTTTGCCTTGAGCCGCTGGATTAACTGAATAAAATCCCGCGTTGCTACCGGGTCAAGACCAGATGTAGGCTCATCTAACAACAAGGCTTTTGCGTCTTTTAAAATGGCGAACGCGATTGCCACTTTTTGACGCATGCCTTTTGAATAATTGGCCAGTTGTTTTTTGTAATGGATAGGGTCCAATCCAACTAGCTCAAGTGCATCACGTAATTCACTTTCGGACTTATTGAGCTTTGACAAACAACAAAGATACTGCAGGTTTTCAAGCGCATTCAGTGATTCATAAAGCGCAATATTTTCTGGTAGATAAAAAATATCCTGGGTCGTTTTCACTGAATCTTGAACATTGATTCCATTCACCGAGGCAGATCCCGAGGAAGGCGGTATCAATCCCAGGAAAATATTGATACAGGTTGTTTTTCCTGCACCATTCGCACCCAGAAGGCAGAGCGCTTGCCCTGGCTCTACAGCAAAGCTGAGCTGATCCAGCACTCGCTGCTTTCCGAAAGATTTAGATAATTGATTCGCTACTAGCAAAAGAAACCCTCTCTGAGAATGACGACTTTAAAAGTTTTTAGTGTGATCCACCTTGCGTCCAAGTAGGAAACGGATCAGGTAATGTTTTCCAATACTCCTGGCCTTTTAATACTTCATCTTCGCTGAGCAAACACTTATCTAATTGTGTAGTGACAAATTCTTTATCCAAATGTTGGCCGATAAATACCAATTCCTGGCGCATATCGCCGAAGGGTTCTACCCATTTATCCATGATGTAATTCACATGATCTTCATCTTCCGGCCAACGCTCTTTGGGAATGGCCTTCCAGAACATGCCGGCGGCGCCGTGTTGGGCAATACCGCCCGCCTGGCTCCACTGCCCTGCCCACTGCGGACGGGATGCCAGCCAGAAAAATCCTTTTGAGCGCAGTAATTTTCCTTTTACTGCTGGGCTGGAGAAGAACTCATAAATTTTTTCCGGATGAAACGGACGGCGCGCATGGTAAGAGAAACTGCTGATGCCGTATTCTTCGGTTTCTGGCGTATGTTCGCCGCGCATTTCTTTTAACCAGCCAGGCGCTTGCTGGGCTTTTTCAAAATTGAATTTTCCGGTGTTGAGCACTTTGTCGAGCGGTACATTGCCGCGCTCAACGGGAATAATTTCGGCATCAGGATTCAACTTGGTTAGAATTGCATAAAGCTCCGCAAGTTTTTCTTGCGAAATCAGATCGGTTTTGCTGATCAACAATAGATCGCAAAATTCGATTTGATCGACGAGCAAATCTGCAACGTTGCGTTCGTCTTCTTCACCGAGGCTTTCGCCGGTTTCTTGCAATGAAAGCGCATCGTAATAGTCATTTAAAAAATTCGCTGCATCAACGACGGTTACCATAGTGTCCAAACGCGCAACTTGTGACAGGCTTTGACCGTCTTCGTCTTCAAAGGTAAAGGTTTCGGCAATCGGTAATGGCTCGGAAATTCCGGTAGATTCAATGACCAAATAGTCAAAGCGCCCTTCTTTGGCCATGCGGTTTACTTCAACGAGTAAATCTTCACGCAGTGTGCAGCAGATGCAGCCATTGCTCATCTCAACTAATTTTTCTTCCGCGCGATTTAATTCCACCTGATTTTGAATCAACGCTGAATCGATATTCACTTCGCTCATATCGTTCACGATCACCGCAACGCGACGGTTTTCGCGATTATTCAAAATATGATTCAAGAGTGTGGTTTTGCCTGCGCCCAAAAAACCGGATAAGACGGTAACGGGCAAAAGAGTAGAAGACAGTGAATTCATGACGGTTGCCTGATGTTTTGCAGTGTTGGTTAGATTCGTTGTGAGTGAGATGGATTATTAATTAGCTGCGCTGCTTGGAAAAATTGCGTTCCAATTCTTCCTGGCGCGCTTTTTCTTCGGTGCTGTATTCAGTCGTCGGACGCGCGAGCAAACGCTCCAGCCCAATCTCAACGCCCGAGGCTTCACAGTAGCCGTAATCCTTGCGTTCAATGCGATCCAGCGCTTTATCGATTTTGCGTAACAAAAAATACTCCCGCTCGGCGATGCGCATCCGCTGGCGGTTTTCCTCTTCAGCAAGGGCGCGATCCAGCTCATCCGCCTCGGTCGAGGGTGCGGCTATCTCTTGCTTAATCGTCTCTATGTGCTCACCGGTTTGACGTTTTAGGTCCAGCAATAACTGCTTAAAAAAGGCCAACTGCACCTCATTCATGTAGTCACTTGCCGGCATTTGCAGCAAGCCCACAGCAGTAAGCGGCGCGTAGGGCGCGGAAATCTTGGGCTGTGCCATTACACTTCCTTTGGATCAACTTAAAGATATGTTATAATGTAACACATATAAATAAAAGGACAATTCCTCAATCAATAAGAAAACATGGGAAGCAACCAGATGCAAAACAACCATCCCCTGACAAACTGGCAGGCCAAAGCGCGCCAGATGTGTGCCGGAGCCGAGGTAGAGCTGACGCCAAAGCGGCTGGAGGTCTACACGGCACTGCTTCAGGCTGGACATCCGTTGTCAGCCTATGAATTAATTGATGAAGTCAAACACCATTTTGAGCGGCAGCTGACACCGATTTCCATTTATCGAATGCTGGAGTTTCTGGAGCAAAAGCATTTGGTGCGCAAGTTAAAGTCAGCAGGTAAATACATCGCCATCACACCGAATGGCCCTAGCGCTAATCAGCAAGTGCTGCAGTTTTTAATTTGTCGCGAATGCGGTGAGGTGAAAGAACTGGGGATTGATCAGCGGATTCTGGTTGAGCTGAAAACCTGTATTGATTTATCCGGTTTTCGCTTAAGCAATTTAGAATTGGAACTCGATTGTGTCTGCACCAACTGTTCAACACATACTGATGCAGACACCGGCAAATAAGTCACTTCAACACACGGCTCGAACTTGCGGGGTGCCAAGGTTCGGGCACATAGCGAGTACGCGCGAGGGCTTTGTAGTAATCCAGATCCTGTTGCGGTTTTTCGTAACCCGCAGGAATGGGTTTGCCCGAAAAGGTTTGGAAATAGAGCACACAGGAATCGCGCCATATCACTGCATCGCGCTCCTGCACAATCAGCAGCGCTTTAACGTGTGCGAAACGTTCTGCATCCACGTAGGCTTCTAACTTATCCCACTCGCGCTGCATGTTGCGCACTTGCTCCACGCCTTCATAATATTTGTGTACC
This sequence comes from uncultured Cellvibrio sp., assembly GCA_903858205.1. Lineage (GTDB taxonomy): Bacteria > Pseudomonadota > Gammaproteobacteria > Pseudomonadales > Cellvibrionaceae > Cellvibrio. Next base: position 7,492 of record CAIOHY010000327.1, on the reverse strand, counting down.
AGCTCGTCCCACAAAATTCGGCCGGATTTCATTTTATGATCCCAACTCAGGTGGTGGAACCAGAGTAAAAATTCTTCCGGCACTGCGTTCACATCGCCGTAGAGTTTTGCGAGTGGTGCAGGATATTGTGCAATCGCATTGGAACCGGTTTTGGTGCGATCAAAACCAATGCCGTCTTTTGCGGCGCGGTGATAATAAATTGCGGTCCAATCAGGCCGCTCTAAATTTGCAGTCCAGGGCGCAGGGCCATAGTGGTCGCCTTGCGAATACAAATGAGTGAGCCCCAATGGCGAGCGATAATTCACTCCTGCCTCACGCGAGATCATCATCATTTTTTTAACGGGATCGATAAAATTTTTATCATTCGAAAAGGTCATTCGCAGCCATTCTTCTGCAGCGGATTCGGCAGAAATAATATGGTCCCACGCCATGCGCCCAAACGCATACCAGCTGGATTGCACAAACGGATGCCCGGTCCAATTGCGGTCAGTGCCCGGATTAATTACAGCGGCCATACCCGTGCGCTTGGTGTTAAACACCTTTCCTTCAAGAATATTACCAATAGTTGAACCCGCGCCTTTCACATAGGTTTCAGTGCGCAGCGATTCTTCAAACAGCGGGCCTTGATAAGCCAGATGCGTAGCAAAACCAAAATATTCTTGCGTGACCTGGAATTCCATCATCATGTTGGTTTTTTCCAGCGCGGAAAATAACGGCGAATAGGGTTCACGCGGTTGGAAATCGATAGGACCATTTTTCACTTGCAGGATGACGTTGTCCGCAAATTTTCCATCGAGTGGTTTAAATTCATCGTAAGAGCCGCGAAAGCGATCGCCAATATCCGGGTGATACACAAACGCACGCCAAAAAACTACACCGCCGTAAGGTTTTAACGCAGCGGCAAGCATGTTCGCACCCTCGGCATGATTGCGACCGTAATCCTGCGGGCCAGGTTGGCCTTCAGAATTGGCTTTTACTAAATAGCCGCCAAAATCCGGAATATAGTCATATACTTTTTTGGTGCGATCTTTCCACCATTGCTGCACGCGCGGATCAAGCGGGTCCGCTAAATCCAAATCACCAAAAGCGCGTGGGGAATTGTAATTAATCGATAAATACACCTTGATGCCGTAAGGCCGAAACACATCAGCAAGCGCCGCAATTTTTTGTAAAAATTGGTCGCTCAATATTCGCGGATCGGCATTCACATTATTCAGCACTGCGCCATTAATTCCGAGCGATGCATTGATGCGCGCATAATCAACATAACGTTGGGATTTATACTCAGGCAGCGTGCCCCAATCCCACAGCGATAGACCAGCGTAACCACGCTCTACAACGCGATTTAAATTATCCCAATGATTGATGACACAATGCTGCAATTTGGGCGCGCTGGTAATAGAAATTTTATCGAGCGATTGTTGGGTTTGAATCAAACGCAGTAAATGAAAACTGCCGTAAAGCACACCCACATCGGAATTCGCCGCAATGATCGTGACCACACGTTTATTGATCCGCGTCTGCTCAATTAAGTAGCCTTCATCGCCTAATGCGAGCAAACGATCACCTAGTTTCAGCGACGCAATAAGCGGTGAATTAGCCGGCGTACCCAAAACCACTGCTTGTTTGGATAATTTTTTATTGCTGATGGTGATTGGCTTAGCCAACAAACCACTTAAACCACGCGCTAACTCGGCAGCTGCTACGCTTAACACTGGCGTATGCGCCTCCACCAAAATCTGGCTGAGCTGCTGCTGATAAGTTTTGCGTAGTGTTTTGTCGGCCACTGGCTGATAACGCAGCCACAGGTCATAACCATCTTCTGCATGACTGACTTGCCCAGCTCCGGCGAGGAAAAGCACCCACAAAATGAATAGATTTGTAAAGAATCGTCTGAACACCTGTATCTCCACGTGGATTATTCCCGAATAGCTGTTATCTTATAGTCAACTCAAATATAACACTGATACACAAGAACACAATTAAATATATGTAAAGAATCTCAGCAGCGCAGATAAGTCTTCAATCATTCACATTATCAACATCCAATAATCAACCGGCACACGAGGAACACTATGAATATTTCACGCAGAGGGCTGCTAGCCATGAGCGGTGCCACCGCCGCACTCATCGCCAGCGCCAAATTGCAGGCGGCGGAAAAAGCCGCCGCGGCGACAGGTTTAAAAGAAGCCTACAAAGGCGATTTTTTAATTGGCGCAGCCTTGGGCGCACCGATTGTCAAGCAACAAGATCCGGCATTAGTCGCATTGATTACCAAAGAATTTAATTCAATCACTCCCGAAAATTGCCAAAAGTGGGGAGAAATCCGCAATGAAGACGGCAGCTGGAAATGGGAAGACAGCGATGCCTTTATCAACTTTGGCAGCAAACACAAAATGCATATGGTCGGCCACACCTTAGGCTGGCACAGTCAAATTCCTGAGAGTGTTTTTAAAAATAAAGACGGCAGCTATATCTCAAAAAAAGCGCTGGCGAAAAAACAACAGGAGCATATCACCACCTTGGTTGACCGCTACAAAGGCAAAATTTCTGCATGGGATGTAGTCAATGAAGCCGTAGGCGATGACAACAACATGCGCGCCAGTCACTGGTACAACATCATGGGCGATGATTTTCTGGTTAATGCATTTAATCTTGCTCACGAAACTGATCCCAAAGCACACTTGATGTACAACGATTACAACAACGAGCAAGAAGGGAAACGTAATGCCACCATCGAGATGCTGAAACGTTTGCAAAAACGTAATGTACCTATTCATGGATTGGGCATGCAGGCCCACGTTGGTCTTGCCTCGGATATGAAAATTTTTGAAGACAGTATTATCGCTTATTCACAATTAGGCTTGCGTATTCATTTAACTGAATTGGATATCGATGTTTTGCCATCGGTGTGGAATTTGCCCGTTGCTGAAATCTCAACCCGTTTTGAATACAAGCCCGAACGCGATCCTTACATCAAAGGCTTGCCAAAAGAAATCGATGAACAGCTGGCGAAAGCTTATGAAACCTTGTTCAAAATCTTAATCAAACACCAAGATAAAGTAGATCGCGTTACCTTCTGGGGTGTAAGTGATGATGCCAGCTGGTTAAATGGTTTTCCCATTCCCGGCCGCACCAATTATCCATTGCTGTTTGATCGCAACAAGCAACCCAAAAGCGCTTATTTCCGCTTACTTGATCTTAAAAAATAACTGAAAAAGACACGCGGTTTGTTTGGCCTTAGCTCGAACCAATTCCCGAAAAAAAACCAAAGGGCTTTGCGCCCTTTGGTTTTTTTGTGTCAGTCACTCATCTCTGTTTTAATTTACCAATTCATTTTCTGCTTGATAAAGGCCGTCAATTTTTCCGCATTGGCTTGGTGTTGTGCAATGCGCGGATGCCCACCAAAACCGGTAAACTCAAAGAAAATCGTATCTAGCTTTGCGTCTTTATTTTCTTTTTTCAAACGCTCAACTGCGGCTGTAATATAGCCTGGCCATTTTGGATTAGCGGTAGCATCCATACTGCCCAGCGCGCAAACAATCTGTGCACTCGGGTATTTTGCGCGAATACTGCGGACAAAATCGATATAGGCCTGCACGCGTTGTGCGTCGCTCGGGATAGGGTGCAAACGTTTTTCACGATCGATCAACCAACTATCATTTTGTAATAAATTGATCACCACCAGATCAGGCGTCCACCGGGTAAAATCCCATTGGGTTTTGTTATCGCCCACCGCACTTAATTGGTCATAAAACTGCGGCATGATAAACGGAAACCAACTGATCATAATACCAATGCCACTTTGCGAAATGGTGTGCAATTCTGCATTGAGGTTGCGTGCAGTTATTGCGCCATAGGCCCAGTAATTATTTTTTTCAGCCAGCAGATGATCTATTCCATTATCAGCGCCCTCGTTGCCCATGCCGGTGGTGATTGAATCGCCATAAATTTCCATGCGACGAGTTGGGCGTGCCGGTGGCGCTAACAACTTTGCATCTGCATCCAACATCAGACCTTTAAATAAGGTCGCGCCCTCTTCACCTTCGGTGCGTTTATAAATCTCCACACTGTGATTACCTGTCGTTAAGGCGCGGGAGATTTCGTAAATCTGCTCACCCTTTTTGGCTTCCAACACGTAGGGGTGCTGAGCCTCGCCATCGACAATCACATTAAAATAATTTTTACCGAGCTGATCATCTAATTTAATGGCAAGCGAAGTGCCCGTAAAATTGGCTTTGATACTGGAACCAGGCCATGAAACCGAGGGTGCGCTGGGGTCGGCAAAATCAATCCGGCCGGCGTATAGGAATTGTTTGCTTTCGGCTCCAACAGTTTGTACTGGTGCAGCCCAAGCAGCAGCGGATACGCACAAGATCGCGAGCAAAAGTCGATGAATTATTTTCATTGGATATCTCGGGTAAGGATTTGAATTTGATCAGCCGTTACAGTTATCGCGGCAGTTCATAGTAATAGGCCGCAATTACAAATACCACCAGCCTTAACGCTTGAGCATGCAGCAGTGCCACAACTGCTCACAGATAAGATGATAAAACAAGACTGTTTTTATAGCGGGTTAAGTGCGAACATTCGCATGCACAGCACGAAAACACCATCTATCTGGTGAAGTTACAATGAATTTTTCAACATAGTTAACAATCTTTATTTCTCGAATTACTCCATGAACTATTCACCGGCGTTAACTGGCATTGTTTGCATCCTCATTGGCACATTTTGTTTTGCTGCCAAAGGAATCGTCATCAAACTTGCGTATCAATATGGAATCACCGCAACACCCTTGCTTGCTTTGCGTATGTTATTTGCAATTCCATTTTATGCAGCCGTTGCGCTCTGGTTGCGAACCCAACAACTCGCGCCACTCGCACGAGGCGATATCTGGAAAATTATCGGGCTGGGATTGCTGAGTTATTACCTTTCGAGTTTGCTCGATTTTATGGGGTTACAGTATATTTCTGCAGGCTTGGAGCGCTTGATTTTATACATCTACCCAACACTCGTATTGTTGATGTTAACGTTTTGGAAAAAAGAAAAAATTACACGCAAAACCAAAATCGCATTGGCACTGGCCTACGCCGGGATGATATTAGTGTTTGCTCAAGATCTGCGCCTCACTAGCGATTGGAACAGCACTTTGTTGGGTACAGGTTTAGTTTTCCTAAGTACGATTTTTTTCGCGTTATTTGTTGTGCTCGCTGGCGATACGATTCCGAAAGTAGGCCCAAGCCGCTTCACCGCCTACGCGATGCTCTCTGCTTGCGCGGGTGTTCTGCTACACAGTGTTACCTTGGACAGTATCGCAAACCTTCAGCGACCAAAACCTGTCTATGTATTAGCTGTTATTCTCGCGTTTTTTTGTACGGTTATCCCAAGTTTTTTAATGAACAAGGGGATTAGCTTAATTGGCAGTGGCCGCGCGGCAGTACTCGGTAGCATTGGCCCGGTGGTTACATTATTTCTTGGCGCACTGATATTAAGTGAGCCCATTACACTGGTGCAATTGGCGGGCGCTGCCTTGGTCATTGGCGGCGTCAGTCTCGCTACGCAAAAATAAAACAGACTGATAGGTAGAACAGACAGATAAATTGTGTGCTTTATTTTTTGCTAAGCCCACCGAATTTGTGCAGGCGTGTGAGCAATCATTGCTCTTTAGTCAAAGACCTAAGGCGCCACCAAGTGAATAGCGCGGCGGCCGCAGGTACACCAAACACCAGCGCAAAAATTGGAAGTTCTTGCATAAAGGTATAACCCGCGTGGTTGATACCCACCCACATATTAATCGCGGCAATAACAAACCAGAGTGGAATAAAAATCAGCATTGCCTTCGCCATAGGATTTACGCCAGCGCCAGCAAAAGCGCGCGCAACGAGCTGGCAAAAAAACAGCAATACAAAACCACCCGTTAATACCATTAATGTATGCATAACGACTCACTCCAGATTAGGGGTTGTAGAGAAAATCATAGATCTAATTGATTCGCTATTACAGGGCTAATTATTGCCATTTAACGGCAGGCAGTGACCAACAAGTTCGACCATTGCCGTTAATTCTTTGTTTAACTCATTCACCAACTGGCTGTCCCATTGCATGACGTGCAACTCTTGCTCCAGATTAAAACACAGCATTTCCAGCTGGCTCATCCCCAAACTACCCGCGAGGGATTTAAGTGAGTGTACCTGATTGAGTGCCTCGTCCGGATTATTGCGCAAGAGTGTGGCTAGCTGCGCAGGAAAGTCTGCGCGTTCACGGGCGAAACGCTCAAGCAAACGGAGGTAAAGCGCTTCATTGTCCATTAAGTTATACAGGGCACGTGCGGTATCGATTCCACCCTTGTGCAATGACTCAAAACTGCTAGCCTCAGGCACCAAATCGCTCGCGCCACGACTGGCATGTGCCCACTTTTCTAATGCGCGATGCAATTGTGCAGGTGCTATAGGTTTGGACAAGTAGTCGTCCATTCCCGCAGCAAAATAGGCTTCTTTATCGCCCGGCAATGCGTTCGCGGTAACCGCAATTATTGGCAGCTGCTTGCCCTCAGGCAATTCCCGGATACGCGCCGTGGTTTCCACACCATCCATCCCCGGCAATTGAATATCCATTAGTACCACATCAAATAGCTGCCGCTGGATAATGGCGATGGCATCAGCCCCTGAACCAACACAAACAGCGGTTGCTCCCATGGATTCAAGGAGCGATAAAATAATTTCCTGATTAAGTAGATTATCTTCTACCACCAACACATTGCAGTTAATGGGCTCCACATTCTTGGAGCGAACATCTGTCAGACGACTATTGGTAGAAGTCGCACGCGTGTTTTTTTCCAATTGGATGTGTAAACGAAAACAACTGCCTCGCCCTGCCGTAGTTTTTACATCGATACGCGCCTGCATTAAATCTGCGAGCTTTTTACAAATGGACAAGCCCAATCCTGTACCTTCAAATCGGCGGGTGCTGGAAGAATCGACCTGTTGAAACGGTTGAAATAAATTTTGTAATTTTTCTGCATCGATTCCTATTCCGGTATCTTCTACCTCAAATAGCAATTCAACACGATCCTGCCAATCACGCACCTTGGTGACGCGAATGTTTATACTGCCGTGATCAGTAAACTTCACCGCATTTGCGCAAAAATTGATAAGAATCTGGCCAAGCCTGAGTGAATCACCCAGCAGCGACTTGGGAATGTGCGGATCAATATCCACATTCACTTGTAAACCCTTTTCCGCTGCTTTATCCCACACCAGATCAACCGTTTTATCCACTAGCTGAGCAATAGACAGTTCACTGTGATCAAGTGTTAGTTTGCCCGCCTCCATACGCGAGAAACTTAAGATGTCATTAATGATTTGCAAAAGATGTTCACCTGAATCGCGCATTTTTTCCAGATAAATACGCTGTTTGAGTTCGGGTTTGCTCGCAAGGGCGATATGCGCAAGGCCAAGAATCGCATTGAGTGGCGTGCGAATTTCATGGC